>DASPVY010000159.1:0-10281 GCA_035622115.1 Candidatus Acidiferrales bacterium | reverse complement strand
CGGGCCATTCTTTTGGACGCCAGGGGGCGATCGGATCTCCGCGCGGACTGGTCCGATAGCGAACACTCTGCAAACACAAAAATTGGCAGCTTCAAAAGCACCGAGCAAGGTGGCAGCAGTTCCATTTCGAGTGGGAGAAACGCTCGAGTATCGGCTTTCTTGGACGTCTTTTGTGACTGCCGCGACTGTCCGTCTGAACGTCGTCGAGCGCAGGAACCTTTACGGCTGGGACTCCTGGCATTTCCGCGCCGTGGGCAGCACGGATCCGCCACTGCGAACGCTCTTCGCCATCGACGATCAATTCGATTCCTACGTCGACGCCTTGACCTTCGCCGGCCATCAGTATGAAGCTTATTTGAATGAGCTCGGTCGCAAGGACGACAACATCATGGAACTTACGCCGCAGGGCAGCGTGCCGCGTGGCAGCGTGGCTTCCGTGATCGTCCCTCCCGCGACGCGCGATCCGCTGGGATTCCTCGAATCGCTCCGCGCCTACGACTGGGAACACTATTCTGAGCTTCGTGTGCCCGTGTTCGATGGAAAGAATCTCTATGACATTCAGGCCATTCGCGAAGCTGTGGACGACAAAATTTCGATTTCGGCGCTGAAGAGCGACTGCGTGCGGGTCGGGATTCACGTCTTCGAAAGCGGCAAGGAACTGGAACACATCAAAATCGCCATTTGGCTTCAGTCTACGGGCGCGCGAATGCCGCTGGTGATCCAGGCAGATTTGCCGCTCGGTACGTTTCGCCTGGAATTGTCATCATTTGGGGAAACTGCAGGCAAGTAGCCAGGGCAGAAAAATCTCCGAGCCCCCACAAATCATCAAAAACGAAAAGAGACGTGCTTTGGGTTGAAGGCCTTATGAATCAGGGACTACCCAATCTTCGGGAGGAAAATCAATCTGCCAGAACATCGGCGACGGCTTCAGAAATTCGATTCCGACCTGCGCCTTGCCAGCCTGCGGCTTGCCGACGAATACCGTTTTGCATTCCAGAGATTTGCGAGTCAGCTTGTGTGTGAGCGTCAACTGCAGCCCTGATGGAAGAGCGATGGTCACGGACAGGAGGGCTCCGTGAGCGTTGACAACGAGCGTCCGGGCTTCTTCCTCGAACTTATTGCCGTCCGGCAGCGTTCCGCGAACGGTGACAGGCACGCTCAAAAGGACGCGCGCGCTCCGGCGGCGGCCTTGTTCCGTGAGCAAACTTCCGGTAGGTGATGGTTGGGGCATACGCTAAGAAGATACCGTGAATTCCGCGGACGACGTCAACCCGTTCCTCACGCTTCAGCCTTTCAGTAAACAGGCACCGATCGGAAAGCTCTGGCTGGCCTCGCCAAGTCCATGGCGGAGCGCCCCGAAAAACCATCGATCCGGCTGTGTTCAGCTTTTTCCATCGAGATCAGGGCAGCAAAGCTTCTCGATCAAAGAACAAACGATGTGTCCGACCGTGATGTGCGCCTCCTGGATGCGTTGCGCGTCGCCCGAGGGGACATTCAAAAGCAAATCCACGATGTTTCGAATAGCGCCGCCCGTATCCCCAGTCATCGCGACGACAAACGCGCCCCGTTCTCGACCGGCTTCCACGCCTCGAATGACATTTGGGCTGTCACCGCTTGTTGATAACGCCACCAAAACATCGCCGCTTACGACAATTGACTCGATTTGACGCGAGAAGATGGACTCGATTCCAAAATCGTTCCCTGCGGCCGTCAAGACAGAAGTGTTGGTCGTGAGAGAGAGGCCCGGTAGAGCCGCGCGATTGTGCTTTAGCCGCACGACGAGCTCGGCTGCCAGATGTTGCGCGTCCGCTGCACTCCCGCCGTTTCCGAAGAAGACGATCTTCTTTCCGCGTGAAATAGCAACGGATGCGACCTCCGCAAACCTCTCTATGTTCGCGAACAATTCTTCGCTGAACCGTTCGCGGACCGCCGCGCTTTCGCGGAGCTGCTCCCGAATCTCTTCGATATGGCTGCTCATTTTGAAATACGTGAAAGCAGAGACGGTTCGCTATTTGTCAGCACAGCACGATCTTCTCACGGTGTTTTGTGACGCGGCGCGTGGCGTTGCGCGTATCGATTACGAGTTTTGAAGCGCCAACAATGGCGTCGTAATCGTAAGAGGAATGGTCCGTCGCGATGATGGCGCAATCGTACGAACCAAGCACGACGGGCGTAAGTTCCACCGAACGCATCGCCGAATAATCGTAGTGCCGCATCTTGTGCAGCGCCGAAAAGTACGGATCGTTGTAATCCACGTGCGCTCCACGAGCCATGAGCAGTTCAAGAAGCTTCAACGAGGGCGATTCACGCAAATCATCCACGTCTTTCTTGTACGCGACGCCGAGCAGCAGGATCTTCGAACCTTTCAAGCTTTTCTGCCGGTCGTTGAGCGCGTCTGCCACCGAGCTCACCACGTGGTAAGGCATCGAAGTATTGATCTCGCCGGCGAGCTCGATGAAGCGCGTCGCAAAATCGTACTCCCGGGCCTTCCACGAAAGATAGTACGGGTCCACGGGGATGCAATGTCCGCCGAGGCCGGGCCCCGGATAGAACGGCATGAAGCCGAACGGCTTGGTTGCCGCGCTGTCGATGACTTCCCACATATCGATGTCCATGCGCTGCCCCAGAAGCTTCAGCTCATTCACAAGCGCAATATTCACACAGCGAAAAATATTCTCGAGCAGCTTCACCATCTCGGCCGCGCGCGTCGAACTCACTGGAACGACCCGCGACACAATCTGCCCGTAGAGCGCCATCGCCGCCCGCCGGCTTGGCGGGTTTATGCCACCGACGACCTTTGGAATCTGCGCCAGTTCGAATTGCTTGTTGCCGGGATCTTCGCGCTCGGGCGAAAAGGCGAGAAAGAAATCGGTCGACACGTTCTCAGAATCAGTTCCGTGCGTAATCGGGCAGTTAAAGCCGCTGCGCTCGAGAATTGGCAAGACAAGCTGTTCCGTCGTCCCCGGATACGTTGTGCTCTCGAGAACAACCAACTGACCGCGCTGCAAATTTGATGAAATGGATTCCGCGGTCTGCCGGACGTAGCTCAGATCCGGTTCGCGCCTCTCATCGAGCGGGGTAGGTACGCAAATCAACACAGCATCCATATCGCGCAGGCGATTGAATTCCGTCGTCGCGTCGAAGCGCCCGCTCTTCACATGTTCGGCGATTTTCGCCTCGGGTATGTGCTGGATGTAAGAGTGTCCCGCATTCAGCTTTTCCACTTTCGATGGGTCGGTGTCGAATCCTGTCACACGATGCCCTGTGTCCGCAAAGCGCAGCGCGAGCGGAAGCCCTACATAGCCGCATCCAATGATTCCAATTTTCATTGACTTGCCCGCGAAGAATTCCGGTTTGCGATCGGCGCCCATCCGACATTTGCTCCATTCGTGAATCCAAAAATCGCGAGATCAATCGATCCGCTCGAATATAGCAAGAATCGTTAGGGCCTCAAAGGTGGTGCGAGTGGCGGGGAGTAGGAAACACAACATCAAAACGAGTCAACGAGAAGAGAACCATACGGCGCGAGGAACGAATCGAAGCGCCGCAGCCGGCAAGCCCGACGTTACGGTTTGGCGTCTTTTGACTTGTCGTCTTTGGCCTTGGCCTCTTGGGTCTTTGCCGGCGACTTTGGCGCAAGCGAACGGATGTAGTTGACGAGATTCCAGCGCTGCGTCTCGTTCAGGCGGTCGTCTTCGCCCGGCATGTCTCCCTTGCCCTTCGAAATCACATAGAAAAAATCGCCGTCCGTTGTGTCTTTGAACGCTGCTGCGTCGCGAAAATCGCGAAGGTTCAGTTTCATGTCGGCGGCGAGATCGCCCTTTCCGTCGCCGTCTTTGCCATGGCACATCAGGCACTGCGAATCATAGAGATGTTTTCCATCCGCGATCGAAGCTGCAGAGGTCTTAACCGGATTGGGCCGCTTGGAGTCATCGGCGGGAATTTTGAATTCAGCCGGCGATGCCTGGGGCGCGCTCTTATCGCTTGCCTGATTCTGTGCGAATACGACACACACGCTGCCAATCAGGACGAAACTCGCGAAGGCAGTTCTATACATACAAACCTCCTGCGGAAGGCGCCGCAGATGTGAGCTGCGCGTCTTGCTGTTGCCCACATTCTATGCCCACTATGCAAACAATTACCAGCTTGCATCTCCTTGCCGGCGGTTTTTCAGCAGCCGACGCGGCCGCGCAGAACTCAATCGGTTCCCGCTCCGGCGTTCTGCAGAAATTCTCCGTGTTCGAGTTTGGACGAAGCTGGCCGATGGTCTATCCTGTACGGCTGCAAACGCGCAGTTCGAGACAGGAGGTTGGCAAAATGATCGTCGGAGTCCCTCGCGAGAGTTTTCCGGGCGAACGCCGCGTCGCACTGGTCCCGTCGGTCATTCCAACCCTTGCGAAGGGTGGCTTGGAGGCGCTGATTGAAACAGGCGCGGGACTCGAAGCCGGTTATCCGGACACCGATTACACTGCCAAGGGCGCGAAGATCGTTGCCAGCCGCGCGGAAGTGTTTCGCGACGCCGACATAATCGCGCAGGTGCTGTGTTACGGCTCGAACGACAAGACCGGAGCCGCAGACGTGCCCCTGCTGCGGCGCGGCCAGACGCTGATCGGATTCTTGCGGCCGGTCGGCGCGCTTCACACCGTGCAGGAAATTGCGGCCACTGGTGCGACGTCATTTTCCGTCGAACTCATGCCGCGAACGACGCGCGCACAGAGTATGGACGCGCTTTCTTCCATGGGGACGATTTGCGGCTACAAGGCGGTTCTCGTCGCAGCGGAAACGCTGCCGCGCATCGTCCCGATGTTGACGACGGCGGCGGGAACGATTACTCCCGCGCGCTTTCTGATAATCGGCGCAGGCGTCGCTGGGCTTCAGGCGATCGCGACGGCAAGGCGCCTGGGAGCCGTGGCCTCCGCCTACGACTTGCGCCCGGCGGCCAAGGAGCAGGTACAAAGTCTCGGAGGCCGGTTTGTCGAGCTTCCGATCGAAGCACAGGATGCGGAAGATGCCGGCGGTTACGCTCGCGCGCAGGATGACTCGTTCTACAAACGACAGCGCGAATTATTGGGCCGGGTGGTTGCTGAGAATGACGTGGTGATCACCGCGGCGGTCGTGCCGGGCAAAAAGTCGCCCGTGCTGGTAACGCGCGAGATGGTGGCAGGGATGGCCCCGGGCTCCGTGATCGTCGACCTGGCGGCGGAGCGCGGCGGCAATTGCGAGTTAACGCGTACCGGAGAAAATATTGTTGTAAACGGCGTGACCGTCATCGGCCGGATCAATCTCGCATCAACAGTGCCTTATCACGCGAGCCAGATGTATGCCCGCAACCTCACCGCGTTCTTACTCCACCTCGTCAAGGATGGCAAAATTCGACTGGACATGACGGATGACATCGTCGCGAGTACGCTCGTGACACACGGAGGGGAAATCGTGAATCCCCGCGTGCGTGAGTTTTTTTCACTACCTGCGCTGGTCACTCAATCCAAGGGGGTGAGTTGATGCAGTCGGACCTGATTACGAGCTTATATGTCTTCATGCTGGCGGCATTCATCGGATTCGAAGTCATCCGCCGGATCACACCATTGCTGCACACACCGCTGATGTCGCTGACAAACGCGCTCGATGCCATTGCCGTCGTCGGCGCGATTATTCTGGCCGGCGAGCACAAATCCACGCTCGCCACCGTTCTTGGAACGATTGCGATTGTGGCCGCCACCAGCAACATCGTCGGCGGCTTTCTCATCACCGACCGCATGCTGAAAATGTTCAAATCGAGCCGACCGCCGAAACCATGATCCCAGCTGCGACAACGGATCACATCATCGAAGTCACCTATCTGGCTGCAACGGTACTTTTCATCCTGTCGCTGAAGTGGATGAACTCACCCAGCTCGGCGCGCCGCGGCGTCTGGGCCGGCGAGCTCGGCATGCTTCTCGCTGTGGCGGGCACGCTGCTGCATCACGGCATCGTGGATTACAAGTGGATCGCCATCGCTTTGGTGATCGGCTCGATTATTGGCGTGCCCCTTGGCGAGGTTGCCATGACGGCGGTCCCGCAACGAACCGCGCTGAGCCACGCCTTCGGAGCATGCTGCGTGACGCTCGTCGGCACGGCCGAATTCTATCTTCGCACGCCGAATGTCCCCCGATTGATGATGGGAATCCTCTCGATGGAGGTCGTTCTCGGATCTCTCACTTTCACCGGCAGTCTGATGGCTGCCGGAAAACTGCAGGAACTTCTGCCGCAACGGCCGATCACGTACAAAGGCGCCAACGTCGTCAATCTTTCGGTACTCGGAGTCGCGGTTCTGGTGGCCGGGTTTCTGGTCGCGCATCCGGAACGCACGGCGCTATTTCCAGTTATCATTGCTGTCCCGCTGCTCTTCGGCGTGCTGATGATCATTCCGATCGGCGGCGCGGACATGCCGACGGTAATTTCGCTCCTGAATTCTTACGCGGGTCTATCCGCCGCGGCCATGGGATTCGTCCTCGACAGCAAACTCCTTATCATCGCCGGCGCTCTTGACGGCGCTTCCGGCTTCATTCTTTCCGTCAACATGTCAAAGGCGATGAACCGCTCTTTTACCAATGTGCTCTTTGGCGCATTCGGCCAGGAACAAACTGCAGCTGCCGGCGTGCAGGAGGCGCGTCCGGTTCATAGCGCGACCGCGGAAGAAGCAGCGGCGATTCTGGCGGCCGCCAACAAAGTGGTAATTGTTCCAGGCTACGGCATGGCCGTTGCACAGGCGCAACACAGAGTCCGCGAACTTTATGATGCGCTCGCCAAGCGCGGCGTGGACGTGAAGTTCGGCATTCATCCCGTGGCGGGCCGCATGCCAGGCCACATGAACGTGCTTCTTGCTGAAGCCGATATTCCCTACGACAAACTGCTGGACATGGACGATATCAATTCCGAATTTCCACAGACCGATGTTGCTCTGGTCATCGGCGCAAACGATGTGACGAATCCGGCGGCGCGCAACGAAAAGTCCAGCCCGATTTATGGCATGCCGATCCTGGATGTCGACAGAGCGCGCACGGCAATGGTGATCAAACGCAGCATGAACCCCGGATTTGCCGGCATCGATAATCCGCTCTATTACCTCGACAACACGCTGATGCTCTTCGGCGATGCCAAGGCTTTCGTCGGCTCGATCGTGCGCGAGCTTACGGGCGCGGGACACAGCTGAGCGAATGGCCGCCAAAATCATCGTCGTAGGAAGTTTGAACACCGATCTTGTGGCCTGCGCGGCCAGAATTCCAGTTGCAGGAGAAACCATCAGTGGCCATACGTTTTTGTCCGCCTGCGGCGGCAAGGGAGCGAATCAGGCTTACGCCGCCGCTCGTTTAGGCGCTCATGTTGAGATGATTGGCAAGGTCGGCGAAGACGACTTTGGCAAGCAGATGCGCGCAAATCTCGAGCGCGTCGGCTGCGGCACGGGCGGCGTCGGCACGATCGCGAACGTATCGAGCGGAATCGCGCTCATATTCGTGGCGGATAGCGGCCAGAACTCGATAATCGTGGTGGCCGGAGCGAACGAGCTTCTCGCGCGCGCCGATATCGAAAATTCGCGCGAGCGTTTCCGTGGAGCTTCGGCTCTTCTGCTACAGCTCGAAACGCCGCTGGCTACGGTTCAGTCGGCGGCAGCCGTAGCCCGCGCCGCCGGAGTGCTCGTGATCCTCGATCCCGCACCTGCGCCGGAGCGCGCGTTGCCCAGCGATCTGCTGCGCCTCGTGGATATCCTGACGCCGAACGAATCGGAAGCAGCGATACTCGCGGGACTGCCGCCGGGAAGAATAACCGTCACGCAAGCCTTTGAGGTCGCCAAGAGGCTTCAACAATTCGGCCCACGCACAGTGATCGTGAAATTGGGCGATCAAGGCTGCGCGCTTCGGAGCGGACATGACCAACATGCATTGCCCGCCCCAGAGGTGAAAGCAGTGGACACTACTGCGGCCGGCGATGTATTCAACGCAGCGCTCGCGGTCGCGCTGGGCGAGGGCTCGGACATGATTTCCGCATGCCGGTTCGCCAATCGCGCAGCGGCTCTTTCCGTAACGCGCCGAGGAGCTCAGCCCGCGGCGCCTTCTAGCGCGGACCTCGAAGCATTCGGACTCTGAGGCTCGGCGCGTACGCGTCCGCGATTCGGCCGGTTGTCCGGATCCCGGATTCTAGGCCGCTGCCTCCACAAGCTCCAATTGCGGTCGACGCGCAGCCACGCGCGCTCGATTCCACGCCACCACGCCGTAACACATCATGATCACGATCAGCGGATCAATCGGATGGCGGAAGGAGAGCCGCGCGTGCGTGACGTAGTACGGGATCGGAAAGACCATGATGGGGATGAGGACTGGCATAATGTCCCACCATTTGCCGTTTCGCCAGGCATAGATGAAGCCGAGGATCATAAGCGCCGCTACCGGGCCATTGAACAACAGGTTTACGAAGTCGAATCGCGTCCAGACGCCGGTCCACATGTATGCGATGCGACGGAGTGTGACCACCACGAAATATTTCGGATGCTCGCGGATGAAATTCGACGTCTCTGCTTTCTTCGCGTCAATGTAGCCGAGTTCACCCAACTGCATCAGTTGCGCAAATTCCTTCAAGTTCTTGTACGGATGCACGGATTGGAATGGTTCGGTCATGCTCGCGTCTCCGCCATTCCCGATGTGCATCTCGAGCCAGAAATTGTCGCGGAAAGGAATAAATCGATGGAACGTTCGGTAGTTCCGGACCGCCCATGGCGCGGAGAGAGCGATAAAAACGAGCGCAGACGCCGCAGCCGGCTTCAGCCACCCGAGATGAGCTTGGTGGCGGCGCACGACAACCCAGCCTCCCAGGAATGGCAGAGTAATCAAGACGGCCGGGCTCACGAGTCCCTGAACCGCCCATAGTGCGCCCCAAAGCAGCCAGTCCCGCAAACGCCGGCTATCGATTAGCTCGCTGGTGAGCCAAAAGATGAACGCGGCAATCATGCAACTCAGAGAGTTCTCCCATATACGGTCGATAGCAAGATGGATTGAGTAAGGAAAGAACACCCACGTCCAGCCGCTAACAATCGCCATAGTCTCGTCGAGAATTCGCTTTGTAAGCCAGTAGACCGGAAAGCACGTCAGCGCCGCGAAGAGGCAGTTCAATCCAAGCATGAAAGCCGCGGCACCCGCCGAATACACACCGAAAATCTTCATTCCGATGGCACACAAAGCGGGATAGGCAGGCGCGACTTCCGCAGTGGGCCCGGTCGGCCGGTAAATCGGATTCGCAAATCCTTGGCCCTCGGCAAGCGCCTTACCGATGTGGCCCATTTCCCCGCCAAACGCCCAATGATCCTGAATCGGCGGCAAGTAGTCCTGCACGGTTCGCGTTGCCATCAGCAAACGTAACGTTAATGCAATGATAAACATCCATCGTACAGATTTTGCCGATGCCAGCACATGCGGCAAGACAGAAAACCGGGTCGTCGTCCATAGCGACGAAACCAGGCCGGAGATTCTCTTGCGCATGTTCATAGCCTCAGTAGATGGATGCCTGGCCGCGCCCTGCCACGCCAACTACTTTTGCGACTGTGTCAGGACACGCATGGGCAGACTTCTGGGATGAGCCGTTCTTTGCTTTGCCAGCGCCACGGCATACGCGGTAGGAGCGCGCCGCGAGCGGGCAAGCTCGGATAAGCACCGAAGAAACTCGATCTTGTCTCGGAAGCTCAGCTTCGATTCGCCGTGGGCCCGCGCTGGAAATCTCAACGGAATCTCCGCGTACCGTGCGCCGTGACGCAACAATTCGCACAGAAACCACGATTGGAATGAGTACCCGCGCGTCGAGTGCGGTCCGAAATCGCACGCCGCAATCAGATCAGCCCGAATGCACCGATAACCAGACGTGCAGTCGGACACCGGCGGAATTCCGCCGAACCAGTGGACGAGCTTCGTCCCGACGACGCTCATCGCCCGACGGTGCCACGGAAAGTCCTCCAGAGCCCCGCCCTCGGCAAATCGCGAGCCAATCACCAGGTCGTACCCTTCGTGGCTGCGCGCTATGAATTGCGGAAGAAGCGCCGGGCTATGCTGAAAATCAGCGTCCATTTGCAGAATCAATTCGGGCCGGAGCAATTCGATGGCGTGGGCGATACCACGCTTGTACGCTTCGCCCAACCCGCTTTTCTTTCCGGTGATCAAGTGCAGGTGCGGAAAAATCGCCATTGACGATCGCACAGAATCGCCCGTTCCGTCCGGTGAATTGTCATCCACCACGAGAACGTGAAGTTCGTGCGTTGAT
>DASPVY010000158.1:0-3342 GCA_035622115.1 Candidatus Acidiferrales bacterium | reverse complement strand
ATGATGTCGACGTCGCCGCAAATTCCGATTGCCATCGTGCGCCCGGCGATCGTCGAGTCGTCGATTGAGAAGCCATTCCTGGGCTGGAATGAAGGAATCAATACGTCGGCGTCGCTTTCGTATCTGCTCGGAACATTCTTCCGGCAGCTGCCTACAACTGAGCGCAAGTGCCTCGATATCGTCCCGGTCGATTTGGTCTGCCGCGGGATGACGCTGGTTGCAGCGGCCCTCGTTCAGAAATGTCATGCGCCGGTGTATCAAATTGCGTCTTCGGTAACGAATCCTTGCAATATGCGCCGCTCGATCGAACTGACGGGCCTCGGCCATCGCAAGTTCTATCGGGCGCAGAACGGCTTCGGCCATAGGCTCAAGATCAAGTTCGACGCGATCCCCGTCTCGAAGGCGCGGTACGACACGCTTTCCGCTCCGGCGCAAAAGGCGATCGTGAAGGCAATCAATCGATCGGTCGAGCCGATTCCGTTCGTGAAGCCGCCGCTGGCCCGGCAGGAGCGCGAACTCGACAAAGTGATCAAGCTCATCGCTCTGTTCGAGCCGTTTATTCTGCACAACGACTATATTTTTGAGGCCGCGAACATAGAGCGGCTTTCGATTGCGCTGCCACCGGAAGAGCGGGCGGATTTTGGCTACGATGCGCGCTCGCTCGATTGGTGGGACTACTGGATAAACGTCCACATTCCGGCTCTGAGGAAGTGGTGCTATCCTCTCATCGAAGGACGCGCACCGGAAGCGCAGCCGCGCCGCAGTGTGCCTCTCGAGGAGAATCCGGAAGGCGCCGCGGGAGCGACGCGAGCGGCGCCGGCAGCGTCCTGAACGCCCAACCACCGTGGCCATATTTCTGACCGGCTCGACCGGCTACATTGGCGCGCACGTTCTCGCGAATCTGCTGGAAAACTCTGCGGAAAAAGCCAACCTGCTCGTCCGTGCGCGCAATGACGCCGAAGCCCGCGAGCGGCTTTGGCGCGCGATTCAGATTCATCTTGATTTTCCGCGGTTCCACGAGGCCGTCGAATCGCGAATCGCGTTTTTTCGCGGCGATCTGACCGGCGAGAAATTCGGCTTGGCGAATGACGACTACAATCGCCTCGTTAAATCCACCGATTCGATCGTTCATTGCGCCGCTTCGCTAAATCGAAAGTCAGAAAAAAGCTGCCTCAACGTCAATTTGCGCGGCACGCTTCAGGTGATTCAGCTTGCCTCACGCGCGCATCGCGATCACGGCCTGCGGCGATTCACCCACGTGAGCACGGTCGCCGTCGCCGGAGTGCGCACGAACGAGGTTGTTCAGGAAGACACCGCGATTGACTGGGATCGCTCGGATTACGATCCGTACGCGCGCACGAAAAAATTCTGCGAGCACATGGGGCGCCAGCTGCTGCCGGACGTCTCGAAGCTGTTCTTGCGGCCGAGCATCGTTCTTGGCGACAGCCGCCGGCCGGAAACAACGCAATTTGAGATGGTGCGCGCTTTTGTCTTTCTAGCTGGCCTTCCGATGCTTCCCTTTCGCCCGGGGGATCGTCTCGATATCGTGCCGGTGGATTACGTGGCGGACGCTATTTCGATGCTGCATCTGAAAGAAAAGCCCGCGCACGAGATTTATCATCTGTCGTCGGGCACCGACTCGGAAACATTTCAGCAACTGACGGATGCGTTGGCTGCGTCGCAAGGAAAGCGCGGGCCCGTTTACATGCCCGGCCTCGAAAAGCCCTCGACATCAATGATTAATTCGCTGGCCAAGCGCTCCGGCAAAATCGGGGGTATCGCAACGCTGCTGAAAGTGTTCTTGCCGTACCTGGTCTGGAACACCGTCTTCGATAATTCACGAATCGTCGCGGAACTTGGACGCAAGCCCGCGCCGTTTTCGAAATATTGCTATGAATTACTTCGCTTTAGCCGCGACCACAATTTTCAATATCCCTTCGCGCCGTTGTCGGACGCCGCTCCAGCCGCGGTGAGCGCATCGGCGAGGACTTCACGCGCATGACGGACGTGCTTCTCGAAGCCTGGGTGAGCAGCATCATCGAGTCGGAGAAGCTCATGTGGATGCTCGGCGCTGGGCGCACTTGGCAGCCGGGAGAGAAATTGAAATTGCTCTTCGCCGGCTACAACGGCACGCGGAACACGGGCTCCGACGTGCGCGTCGAAGAAATTCTGCGCCAGGTGCGGCGCGTTTTGGGCGCGGAGAATCTCGAACTTTCGGTGATGACGCAGAATTTCGACAATTCTCGCGGCTATTTCGGCGATGCGCGGCAAGTTTATTTGCCCGACGTCTATCCGCCATTTCTTCGCCGCGAAGTGCCGCAGCACGATGGCGTGATCGCATGCGAAGGCTCGATGTTTAAGAGCAAATTCGCCAACGCACTGACGACGATGATTATCGGCTCGCTCGGCATCGCTTCGGCGCAGAACAAATTGAGCATCGGATATGGCGCCGAAGCCGGCGACATGGATCCGCTGCTGCGCCGGATGTGCAAGCGCTATTGCGCCGATTCGTTGATCATCACGCGAAACCCCGAATCGCAGGATGTCCTCGGCAAGCTCGGCATTTCAACCGAGCTCGGCACCGATACGGCGTGGACGTTTGAGCCGCGCGGACCGGAATACGGAGAGAAGGCGCTGCGCGACGCTGGCTGGGACGGTCGAACGCCCGTTCTCGCCGTCTGTCCATTCCATCCGTTCTGGTGGCCGGTGAAACCGTCGCTGACCAAGTGGATTTCGCACAGCGTTGCCGGCGCTTATAAAGAAAGCCATTACCGGTCGCTTTATTTCCATCGTTCCGGTGCGGACGTGGACGCTGCATATAAAAAATACATCGCGGGAATCAGCGGCGCGGTGCGGAGGTATACCCAAACGCGGCCCATGTTCACGATTCTGGTAGCCATGGAGCAGCTTGATCGCCGCGCGTGCGATGAAATGGCCTTGCAGATTGGCGGCGCGCCAATATTTTCTTCGGATCAATACAATATGTACGAACTTGTGAGCATTATTCGCCGCGCGGATCGAATGGTCTCATCGCGCTATCATGCGATCGTGACTTCGATGCCCACCGGAGTCGTTTCCGCGGGAGTCACGATGGACGAGCGTGTCCGCAATATCATGCACGAGCGTGGACACGATCACCTCCTGCTTTGCGTCGACGACCCGGATCTCGAAGAGAAACTCCTCGTCATCTTGCAAAGGCTTGACAAAGAGTCCGACTCCATCCGCGAGGCGATGTCGCAAACCGTGGTGCGAAATTTGCAGCTGATGGCGCGCATGGGAACTTATCTCGAGGCGGCTGTCGCGCGCCGCTATCCCGAATTTCCAATTCGCGGCGGCTCTCGC
>DASPVY010000157.1:0-3020 GCA_035622115.1 Candidatus Acidiferrales bacterium | reverse complement strand
GCGGAAGTGCTTCCCGGTACGAAAGGCAGCGATTCGAATCCGGCAAAGACGTCGTAGACGCGAGTTTTCGTATGGTGGCGGAAATCTGGGAGCAAGTTGCGCCGATAGAAGCAACTCAATCCCAGATTCCCGAAGGCTCGTAATGATGCCGCCGGTTTACCCGGCTGAACGTCTCCGTGGCCGTCTTCGACCGGCGCGGCACAAGGGAAACTATGCTGCTCTTACGCCAACGCGGGTGCTTTTTGCCGAGGCTGCTTTCGGAAGTCTGAGCTCGAGGACGCCGTTCTTCAGGATCGCGGTTGCTTTCGTCGCATCCACTTCGACAGGGAGTTCAATCACGCGCAGCAATTCACTCGAGCATTGCTCGTTGTAAATGGGTGTGCCCTTCTTCTTGTCGACGTTGGTCGAATCCCGCTTCCCGCTGATCGTCAGACGCCGCGGCTCGAGGCTGACTTCCAAATCGCCGGCGGAAAATCCCGGCACCTCGGCTTGAATCGTAAGGGAATCGTCGTTTTCCGCGATGCTCATATGGCACGGGTGAAGCAGCTCGGATTCGGCTTTGAACCAGTGATCCAGTTCGCGACCCAGATAGCCGCCGTCCTGTTCAAAGAACTCGAATGCCCGCCGGGCGATGTGTTCGTGGATTCGGTTGATGCGGTCAATTAGCTTGGTCGGTTCGACGAGCCGAAGCGAAGCAGGCTCGGGAGCCGTTTGCACTGCCGACAACTTCTCGTTCATTCGGAACCTCTCCTTCATAGCTCGCGCCGGACGTAACGCTCCGGAACGATATCCGCAGGGTCAGAAACGATTCCGTGCCGACGCGGCGTGAACATCCTTCCGCCACTATTATCTCACCGTGTGAGCCGGGCGGCGGCGGAAATCCAAAAAATTAATCGAGAATTTATTCGGGCGAACGAATGGAAAAATTCGTCAAGATTGGGACAGCGATCCACACAAGCGAGGGTTCAAGGTGGTGTACCATTCAGGGCTTCCGTTTTTGAAAGGACATACACAATGCCCGACTCCAAAGTTGGTGTCGTCCGAACCTTTGCACTTCTCCTACTGGTTGCCGGAATTCAATTGGGCGGTCCGGGAGTATGCGGGGCCTTCGCGCAAGCTCCTCATCGCATCCTAATCGACACCGATCCAGGCACAGACGACGCTCTGGCGATTCTCCTGGCGCTCAATTCGCCGGAGGTCCGGGTGGAGGCGATCACGGTGGTCGCCGGAAATGTCACGGAGCCGATTGGGCTCGACAACGCGCTCGGAATTACATCGCTCGCAGGCCGCTGCGATGTGCCGGTGGCAGGCGGAGCCCAAGGACCACTTCATGGCACGCTGGTCGTCGAGCCGTTTTGGAATGGCGCGAACGGACTTGGCGGCGCTCAATTGCCCACCTCGCGCTGCAAAGCCGATCCCCATTTCGGCCCTGATTTGATCATCGAGCTCGTGCACAAGTACCCCCACGAGATCACTTTGGTGCCCGTGGGCCCTGAGACCAACATCGCGCTGGCGGTGCTGAAAGATCCTTCGATCGTTCCGTTGGTTAAAGGAGTCGTGTTGATGGGAGGTTCGATATCGGGCGGCAATGTGAACGGCGCCGCCGAATTCAACGTATTCTGCGATCCGGAGGCTGCCGACATCGTCTTCAACGCAGGCTGGCCCGTGACCATGGTCGGCCTGGACGTCACGGAAATCACGCTGATCAAAAATGCCGATGTCGCCCAGCTGGAACAAAATGCCGGACCCGTAGCGAAGTTCGCTGCCGCCGTGGCGCGATTTCAGATTGGCCTATACGAGTCAACGTCTTTCGAAGGAGGCGCCATTCACGATGCGCTTGCTGTCGGCGCCGCGATCGATCCATCGTTTCTGACCACGAAATTCATGCATGTGGACGTGGAAACCGCGGGACGCTTTGCTCGCGGCGAGACCATCGGAAACCGGCACGGCACCGTGGATAAGGAAATCGCCGTCGGCAATCATTTCGAAACGGTCGGCGTGAATCCTGTCCCGGCAAATGTGAATGTCGCAGTCGGAATCGACTCAGCCCGCTTCATTAAATTCTTCGTGTCGCGGCTGCAGGGAAAATAAAATCGGCACGCGGCAGTTTCCTAATTTCGGCGCAAAGCAATAATTTTCAGTGTTGTGCAGGGCCGGCCGACTTGTGCGGAATTGGCACGAGTTATAAAATTCCTTGGTACATTTTTTGGTCCACGCGCCCGTAGCTCAGATGCATAGAGCATCGCACTCCTAACGCGAGGGTCGGCGGTTGGAATCCGCCCGGGCGCGCCACTTCTTTCAGGAAAAATCGTTTTCAGTGCGCCATGCCAACGCTGTTGCGGCATCGGTGCAGCAGAACGGTGGCCATTGGTACAGGTTTGCCTCCTGCGTGAAGAATCGTCGCGCGCAAGAGGAGTTGCGGCGATAGGAACACATACACCAGTCGTACTATTGGCACCCTCGGCGGCGTCCATCAAACTCGATTGACATCGAGGAGAACAGCCGTGATCCGAGGAATAGGGATGGCTCTGGCGACGGGAGTACTGGCGGTCGGGCTCGCAAGCGGTGCCGCCGCGCAAAGCGTGTCTTCTTCAGCAACGAGCAGCGACTCGGTCCAGCCGCAATACAGTTCTTCGCAGGCGGGGCAGCCGATGTCGCTCGGCGATCTGGCGCGCCTGGCTAAGACCCAGAAGCAGAGTGAGCCGAAGGCCAGCAAAGTCCTCGATGACGAGAACATGCCGAGGGGCGGAACGGGAATCAGCGTGGTAGGGTCAGACACTGGCCTGGGTGAAGGGGTGATCGGTGTTGCAGGATCGAGCCCGCGCGCGGCCAGAAAGTCCTCCGGTACGGGACAGTTGACGTTGCTCGATTTCTGGGCGTCATGGTGCGGGCCCTGCCGCGAGTCGCTTCCCCAGCTAAAAGAGCTTCAACGAGCCGTTCGGAGCGATCAACTGCAAGTGGTCAGCGTTGATGAAGACAAAAACGAAGCTGCGGGACGCAGCTTTGCCACTGAACATGGG
>DASPVY010000156.1:0-4669 GCA_035622115.1 Candidatus Acidiferrales bacterium | reverse complement strand
GCGGCGTGCTCGAGCAAGGCCGGCTGCTGAAAGAATCTTCGGGCCCGCTTTTCTACGATCCGGCCGCGTTGATCACTTTCGCGCGCTTCAATTTCCTGGTGCGGCGAGCCTTTATCCGGTTGCTGCACTCCGATCAAGGGGTGGTGGTGAAAGCCATCGACGAACTCGATCGCGCGGGCGTTCGAAGCGTGGATTGCCGCCGCGCAGGCTTCACCGCGGCCGAATCCATAGCCACCTTGAGGGTCTTTGCGCAGAACTGGCGCCCGCTTTACCACAAAGATTATTCGGAAAATGCGGTCACGCGGTCGTTCGATCAATTGTTGGCGCTGAGGACGGACCTCGAAGACGCTCTCGCGAAGTTGTCTGACGCAGCGGCCGAAAGTTCCACTCCGGTGCAGGGCAGACCCCACGCGGAGGGCGCACCGGCTGAGTCGAATCCGGCTGAGGCTTCGTCCGCCGAGGCGTCGAGCGAGCGGTCCTCCACGGAAACATTGCCCGAGGCTGAATCCGCAAACTCTGCTGCGCCGGACGCACGCGCGGACGTCTCGGGTCAGCCCCTCGATTTGATGAAACCGAATGAACCTGTGCCCGCCGCGGAGCCAGCGGCATCGGCAGCCAGCGCGGATTCGCAGTCTGGCACAACGCAAGCTCCTCCTGAACCGGCGAGTTCAGCGAAATCAGAATCCTTCCAGAAAGCAATTTCGGAGCAACTGAGCGCGATCCCACCCTCGAGCGGCCGCACGATGTCCACAATTGTGCTGAAGAATACAAAAGTGCTGCTGTCGTCATGGGAAGTCGACGCCTTTGTCAACCACGCCGGACAGGAGTCACAGGATTTGCGGCGGGCAGTTGTGGCTCGCGCGATGATCGCGGTGGCGATGGACTCGAGAAAGCAGACGGGCGAATCCGAATCGCTGAAGCAAGCGCTCGACTCGGCGCGATCCGAAGTCGCCTACTTTCAGAGGCGCGTGGAAGAGGCCAAACAATCGAAGAACATCGAAGCCGCCGTCAATCTCGGCATCAGCACCAAGCGGCTTCTCTCCTTTATCGAAGAATCTGAAAAGTTTGAACCCTGACAGCCGGTTCTCGCATGACGGACAAGCCCGCTACCGTGACCACTTGCGATGTGGAAGAACTTCACCCGCTGATCGATCGGCGATCCGGCATCGTCTTTAACGCTTCGCGCGGCCAACCGTTTTCGTCAAAAGTCCACGAGTACATGCGCGAGAAACAAATCGCGAGCGTGGCGGAACTTTTGCGGGTGGTCGAGAGTGACGCGGAATACGATGCGATGCTGGAGTTTCTTCTTGAAGAGAAATCCTCGTTCTTCCGCTACCCAGCGGTCTTCGAAGCGTTGGCGAAAAACATTCT
Organism: Candidatus Acidiferrales bacterium; assembly: GCA_035622115.1. GTDB lineage: Bacteria > Acidobacteriota > Terriglobia > Acidiferrales > UBA7541 > Palsa-147. The sequence continues at coordinate 3,298 of DASPVY010000156.1, read as the reverse complement.
TCCTGAGCTGCAAGAAAAAAAATTTTGGGACTCGCCGAGGACGTTGCGGATCTGGAGCGCCGGGTGCTCCACGGGCGAAGAGGCTTATTCGACCGCGGTGGTCATCGCGGATCATCTGCCGTTTGCGGAAACGTGGCGGATTGAGATTTTGGCGACGGACATCAGCCGTCGCGCGCTTCGGCACGCCGAGCGCGGCGTGTACGGCGACCGGGACGTCGAAAATCTTTCGGCGCAACAGCTTGAGAACTATTTCACGAAGGCCCGGCATGCCTACGTGGTGAAACCGCGCATCCGGCGGATGGTGAATTTCGCGCCCATGAATCTGACGCAGACGTCGAACGCCGGGAGAATGGACTGCATCTTCTGTCTGGACGTGCTCAGCTATTTTTCAGCTGAGCGTCGCAACGCGATTCTGCAATCTTTTTCGGAATGCCTCGAGCCGGGCGGTTACCTGGTGCTCGGCAACATACAGCCGCTCGACAGCGCGAAGCTGCATCTTGAATTTCAGACCTTTGGCGACGGTGGGATTTATCAAAAACCGACGGCAGAATCAGCGGTACGCCAGGCCGTCGTCGCGGAGGGCAGCCTGTGAAGGAAGCGAAACAGGTCGAGCCTCGCCGAAAAGTCCGCGTGCTGATCGTTGACGATTCGGCCTTCATGCGCAAAGTGCTGCGCGACATCATCGCGACCGATCGTCAGATGGTAGTGGTCGGGGAAGCGCGAGATGGCCGTGAGGGCGTTGACCTCGCGGAGTCGTTGAACCCGGATGTGATTACAATGGATATCGACATGCCCCGGCTCAACGGTTTGCAGGCCACCGAAGTCATCATGTCGCGCGATCCGCGCCCGATCGTTATCATCAGCTCGGAATCGCGCGAGGGAACCGAATGCACCCGGCGAGCGAAAGAACTCGGCGCCGTTGACTGCATGGCGAAGCCCGCCAGCGGAATGGATATCGATATGCACCGCGTGAGCGACGAGTTGACCCACAAGCTCAAGCAAGCGGCCAGCGTCCGCGTTGAGCGAACGCATGCGACCCGCGATTTACAACACCGCTAAAACGAAATCGGCGGCGCCCATTTCTGAACGCCGCCGTCTCCCATCCCACGCAAAGATAAGCAAATTCTAGCGACCGTGGTGTCCGCCACCGCCATGGCTGCCGCCGGAAGGATGCGAACCGCCGCCGTGGCTCTCGGGATGAGAGCTGCCGTGGCTGCTCGGCGCGGGCGCGCGATTACCGCCCGACGGCCGAGACGGCGCGCGTGCGGCTCCGCTCGGACGTCCGTAGCCACTGGAGTTGCCATAAGTCCGCGGCGTCACCATTGGCCGGTTCATTTGCAAAGGCGGCCGGTAAAAATTTGACGAGCCGTAGCCGGTCGACGGGCGATAGGCCTGCGATGAGGACCGCTGCGATCCTGCGTTTCCGTTAGGAGAGTATGGATTGCCGCGAGTGTTGTCCGTACCGGACGAAGACGGCCGGGGCGCATTCGATGCGCCATTGCTGCCGTTGGGCGAATTGAAGCGCTCAAATCCGCTCGACGCGGGTGTTTGTGTCCGCGTACCGGCGCCAGCGTTCGAGGAAGAACTCGGGCGATCGCTGAAGCCGCTGCCTCGCGCGCTGCTGGGCAAAGTCGAGTTCGAGCCCCTGCTGGCCGGTCGGTTCGCTTCGTCGTTGCCGCGCGCTGCGCCGCTGTTGGCGCCGAACGAAGAGGTCGAGCGGCCCGCCGCTGAGTCCCTGGCAGAAGTGCCGGCGCTCACGGTCGAGAAGTGGCCGTCGCGCTGAATCGCGTTTTGCAAATGCGACGCTTGCGCTGCGAAGGACTCAGACCGCGTTGCCGCCGAGTGAGTCGAGAAGAACTTTTCCGAACTGGCGCGCGACCCGCCACTCTCAAACTTTCCCGATGCACTCAAGCTCTCGTGGGACGGCACAACGGGCAAATTTCCCGTCATGCCGCGAGCGGACCGCAACGAGTCCAGACTTGCCGGAGTGGCGTGAACCGGGCCGCGGCCAAAACCGTTGGCCGAAACGGTCGAGAAACCTTGCCGGATCCGGTCGTTCGTCCAGACGTTACGCACATTCGAAAAACGATCGCCGGCGTGCAACGGGCCCCATCCGCCACGGAAATTACCCGCATCGCGCAGCCCGTAAACGCCGAAGCGATTTTGGAAACCGCCCCACCAGGGATGGAAGAAATCGCCCGGTCCTATCGGCAGCCAGCCAAACGATCCGAATCCGAAACCGATGCCGATACCGATGCCGGGTCCAAATCCGAAGAAGGAAACATAGGCCGGCGCCCAGATCGGACGATAGAATCCGAATCCGCCATAGACCGGGCCGGGCCACCACGCCCAGCCACCGCCGTAAACAAACCAGCGGCCATAGTGATAAGGCGCCCAGCCCCACGGCTCATAGGAGGCCCAAGTCCATCCCCAATACGGTTCCCAAACCCAGCTTCCCTCGCTGTAAGGAGCCCAGCCGGGTCCCTGATTCGGCACCCAAACCTGGCCATAATCGGGAACTTCGGTCCATTTTCCGTAGGGGTCCAAGTCTTGCGAACCCGTGTAGTAATGGTTGGTGTGCTTCCAGCTATCCGCATGCTGAATCAGCCGGTCGCGATCCTGGTTGAACGCGTCCCAATCCGTCTTTGGCCCCGCGTCGGTGATCTTGTACTGCACCTGATCGCCAGTGCCTTGCACCGTGATCATTTGGCCGTTGCGGACGCGAGTGCTGCCCTGCGGAGTTGTCATTTCCAGTTCGCCTTTGCGAACCGTGACTTCCGTCTGCCCGGCGCTGTTGACAAAAATGCTGAAGCCGTTCTCATCGCCCGCGGGATGGATGGCAACATTGGGCGTATCGATTTCGACGTTGGCTTCACCGCCTTTGAACTGGCTGTAATAGCCAAGGCCATCGGCGAATTGAATTTGAATTTGGTGAGCGTCCAGAGCCACGACGGTTGCACTGGAGTTATCGGCGAGGCGAAGCGTATTCGCGTAGTCGAGCTGGACTTCGGCGCGGGAATCTGCGCCAGTCGCGACTTTGTCGCGGGGCGCGACGGGAGTATTTAGGGTCGCGGTGACCACGTCACCGGAGTCGCCGCGCTGCGTGGAGACATTGCCACGGATCATGCTGACTCGGCCCATCCCCGGAGGATTTTGATCCTGCGCGCTGCCCTGGTCGTCTCCGCCCTGATTGGGGGCATTCTGAGCGGTCACCTGGTCCGGCGGGGCCTGCTGGTCCTGCGCGCCCGCCACGGCGCTCCCAAAGAGCGTGAGGGCCAGAACCGCGAATCCCGCGAGA
>DASPVY010000155.1:0-4979 GCA_035622115.1 Candidatus Acidiferrales bacterium | reverse complement strand
ACCGAGATTTTTTACGAGCTTGATCGCATGCGTTCGCTTCCAGTGGGAGAGCAGGAGCTGGACAACGCGCGTAATTACATGAGCGGCGTGTTCTCATTGGGAGTGGCCACTCAGGAAGGTCTAATGAATCAGCTTGCGACGATCTATTTACATGGAATGCCGCCCGATTATTTGGAAACTTATCGCGAACGGATTCGATCGTTGAGGGGCGACGATGTTTTGCAGGCCGCGAGGCGGCACTTCGACTCCGCGAACGCGCAGATCGTCGTTGTCGGAGACCGCGCGCAGATTGCCGATCAGGCAAGTCTCTTTGGCGAATTGAAACAATACGACGCACAGGGAAATCAACTTTAGGCTGCGCTCAAATTGCTGTTGTTTATGAACGATTGGCCCACAGGCAGCGGGACTTGCAGGCAATTGAATTTCGCGGCTCTGCTCAGCGTTTTTATGATTGCCGCGGGAATTGCGGCCGCAACGTCACCGGCGAACAAACAGCCTCCGGGACAGCCGATCGACCTCAATACCGCAACAATCGCGCAACTCGAGCAGCTACCCGGCGTCGGTTCCGGCATCGCCAAAGCCATTGTTGAGTTTCGCGTAAAAAGTGGGCCGTTTCGCCGCGTGGAGGACTTGCTCGCGATTCGCGGAATTACGAAGCAGCGCCTCGAAAAGATTCGACCCTACGTTGTGGTAACAAATCCGCAAAAAACCTGAAGTCGGCGTTGACTCATGGCTGGTGGTTCGAGAGCGGTCGCAAATTCGATTACAAGAGCTGGTGGGTTTGCTTTCGTTTTTCGATGGCGAGAGGCACCTGCTCGACAATCTCCAGCCCGTAGCCGTCGAGCGCCACCACCTTCTTCGGATGGTTCGTCAGCACACGGATCCGTCGCAAGCCAAGATCAATTAAAATCTGCGCACCGATTCCGCTCTCGCGTTGCATCAGGCGTTGGCGATTCAGATCGCGGTCAATTTCGCTTCGATCGTGGATCACAATTCTAGGCGTGGCGCCCTCGGTCGAATTTCCAGAATCAATTCGGAAGCCGCGGCCGGTGTGGTGCAGATACACGAAAACGCCGCGATCAGCGCGCGCAATCGTGTCGAGCGAGCGGTCGATGAGTTGGCTGCAATCGCACGCGGTAGAGCCGAGGACGTCTCCCGTCAGGCAATGTGAATGCACGCGAACGAGCGCCGGCGGCTCGCCCGAGACATCGCCGCGCACCAGCGCAACGTGAACTTCGGCGTCGACGTCGCTCGAGTACGCAATCATCCGGAATTCGCCATACCGACTGGTCAGCGTGGACTCGGCGATTCGCCGCACGTATCGCTCGTGCTGCATGCGATAGCGAATCAAGTCCGCAATCGTCAGGAGCTTCAAGCCATGCTTGCGGCAGAATTCGCGCAGCTCGGGTGTGCGCGCCATCGTGCCATCGTCGTTCATCACCTCGCAAATTACGCCGGAGTGATCGAGGCCGGCAATTCGCGCGAGATCGACGCACGCTTCTGTCTGTCCCGCACGCACGAGCACGCCGCCGCGCCGCGCGCGCAGCGTGTAAACATGCCCGGGCCGCGCGAGGTCCTCGGGCCGTGTGTTGGAATCGGTGGCGGCAAGAATCGTAGTGGCGCGGTCGGATGCGCTCGTGCCCGTAGTCGTGCCACGGCGCGCGTCGATAGGCTCGCAGAACGGCGTGCCAAATAGCGAAGTATTGCGCGGAGTAATCGGCGCGAGGTGCAGCGTGTCGCAACGTTCTTCCGTCAATGCTAGGCAGATGAGCCCGCGGCCGAATTTGGCCATAAAGTTGATCGCTTCGGGCGTCACTTTCTCCGCCGCCATCGTGAGATCGCCTTCGTTTTCGCGATCTTCGTCGTCGACGAGAACAATCATCCGGCCATTGCGGATTTCTTCGACAGCTTCCTCAACGCTCGCGAACGCTGCTTGAGAGTCGGTCATTTGGTTTTTCCATGATTTCGGGCTAAATCGATCCGGTTTTCATTCCTCGAATCGCTTCAATTTCAATATAGCCGAACGGCCAATCCGCTGCAACGCGCCGAAAACGAAAGGGCGCCCCGGTTCACTGGGGCGCCCTTTGATTGCGTTTTGAGTTTGCCGTGCGAATGCGGTTAGTACATCCCGCCCATGCCGCCACCGCCAGGCGCTCCGCCGCCGCCCGCAACCTTCTTGTCGTCTTCCTTGATATCCGCGACGAGCGCTTCCGTCGTGAGCATCAAGGCCGCGATTGAAGCGGCATTTTGCAGAGCGAGGCGAGTAACCTTCGCCGGATCGATCACGCCGGCCTTGACGAGGTCCGTGAACTCACCGGTATCCGCGTTGAAGCCGAAGTTCTCATCCTTTGAGTCGCGAACACGGCCAACGATAACGGCGCCTTCGTGACCCGCGTTGTGCGCGATTTGGCGCATCGGCTCTTCCAGCGCGCGCTTCACGATGTTGACGCCGATGGTCTCGTCATCCGCGTGGAGCTTGAGCTTTTCGAGGGGAGAGATGCAGCGCACCAGCGCGACGCCGCCGCCGGGAACGATTCCTTCCTCGACCGCTGCGCGCGTTGCGTGCATCGCATCTTCGACGCGTGCCTTCTTCTCCTTGAGCTCGGTTTCGGTGGCTGCGCCGACCTTGATAACGGCGACGCCGCCGACGAGCTTGGCCAGCCGCTCCTGCAGCTTTTCGCGATCGTAGTCCGAGGTGGTCTCCTCGATCTGCGCGCGAATCTGCTTGACGCGACCTTCGATCTCGGTGGGCTTGCCCGCGCCTTCCACGATCGTGGTGTTGTCCTTATCGATCGTGACCTTCTTGGCGCGGCCGAGATCTTCCATCTTCACGTTCTCGAGCTTAATGCCCAGATCTTCGGTGATGGCCTTGCCGCCCGTGAGCGTCGCGATGTCTTCGAGCATCGCCTTGCGACGATCGCCGAACCCCGGAGCCTTGACGGCCGCGCACTGCAGCGTGCCGCGAAGCTTGTTGACGACCAGGGTCGCGAGCGCCTCGCCTTCGACGTCCTCTGCAATGATCAGCAGCGGCTTGCCGGTCTTGGCGATTTGCTCGAGCAAGGGGAGCAGGTCCTTCATCGAGCTGATCTTCTTTTCGTGGATGAGAATCCGGACGTCTTCAAGGACGCATTCCATCCGCTCCGGATCGGTGACGAAATAAGGCGAGAGGTACCCGCGGTCGAACTGCATGCCTTCGACCACTTCGAGCGTCGTGTCCATCGTCTTCGATTCCTCGACGGTGATCACGCCGTCCTTCCCGACCTTTTTCATCGCCTCGGCGATAATGCTGCCGATCTGTTTGTCGTTGTTGGCGCTGATCGTGCCGACTTGCGCGATCATTTCGCCCTTCACGTCCTTGTGGAGTTTCTTGATTTCCTCGACGGCCACCTCGACGGCCTTTTCGATGCCGCGCTTGAGCGCCATCGGGCTTGCGCCGGCCGCGACAGTCTTTACGCCCTCGCGGAAGATCGCCTGCGCCAGAACGGTTGCAGTCGTCGTGCCGTCGCCCGCCACATCGGAGGTCTTCGACGCGACTTCGCGCACCATCTGCGCACCCATGTTCTCGAGCGAGTCAGGCAGCTCGATTTCCTTGGCGACCGTCACACCGTCTTTCGTGATGATCGGCGCGCCAAACTTCTTTTCGATCACGGCGTTGCGGCCCTTCGGCCCCAACGTGATTTTCACGGCGTCGGCCAGCGCGTTGACGCCACGAAGAATGGACTGGCGCGAATTCTCACCAGTCACAATTTGCTTTGCCATGTTCCTTCATCCTCCTAAGGTTTCTTCGAAAATTCTCCCCGTTCCGCCGGTGGCGACCGGGGAAGTTAGCGTTTAGCGGCCTTGGCTGCGCCGCCGATTTTTGCCAGGATTTCGTCTTCTTTCAGGATGAGATACTCGTTATCGTCAACCTGGATTTCGTTTCCGCTGTATTTGCCAAAAAGGACTCGGTCGCCCGCCTTTACGTCAAGCGGGATTCGCTCGCCCTTCTCAATACGCCCTGCGCCAACGGCGATGACTTCGCCTTCTTGCGGTTTCTCTTTGGCCGTGTCAGGGATGATGATTCCGCCCTTCACGGTCTCCTTCTCTTCGAGTCGCCGCACGAGAACGCGGTCGTGCAGCGGCGTGATGTTGACTGCCATCTTTGCTTATCCTCCGGTGGAGTACTCAGGATCGCTTGATGAGGAGGCGTGGACCGATTAGCACTCCTCGACAGCGAGTGCTAATATAGCAGAATTTCAAGTGGTGTCAAGCGATTCTGCTCACGTTACAGAAATATCATATTTCGGCTGAAATCTTGTAACAGGCTTTCTATGAATATGATACGGGCGCAAGAAATGCCCGACACATCATTCTTGCCTCCCACTCGCGACGGCGGTAGCATCCAAATCCAAGGCGGCAGCTCGTGCCACTTCTCTTCTACGTTCGTCTTTTTGGCTTTACAGCCGGTGCCATCGTCGAACTGTTCTTCATCGCGCTGATCCTCGGGCACCGGCGTCCCCGCGCTTTCGAGCGCGTCTTATTTTTTCTGATCCTCGCACTGTTCGCGTTTTACTGCGGCGGCTTGCTTGCGCTCAATGCCGGCCTTCATTACGCCGCGCCGCCGGCGGCGACGACGCTTTTTGCAAATGGGCTCATGGCCTTGGGACTGGCGCTGGTTCCCGCTCTTGTGTTCCACACGCACGTTGAGTATTTCCTGCTCGGTGAGGACCGCCCAAAAAAGTGGCTGCGCCTAGTGGCGGCCTTAACCTACCTCCCGGCGCTGCTCGTGAGCGTTCGGCTGTTGCCACGACTGCTTGCGTCGAACTCACTCGTATTCTTCGCGGCTGGAAATAAATCCGGCTCTTCTTACGCGATTTGTTTCGGAGCCGCGCTGATCGCGAGTGCGGTGCTCGATTTCCAAATTGCCGCCAGGCCTGATGCGGCCTTTCGTAATCTGTTCCGCTTTCTCGGTATGTTCGGCGCTGTAATCGGTGCGCTCA
>DASPVY010000154.1:0-3415 GCA_035622115.1 Candidatus Acidiferrales bacterium | reverse complement strand
GTCGCTGTTGGTGTTTCGCTTCATCGGCGGACTCGGAATCGGCGGCTCGTCGGTTCTTGGGCCGGTGTATATCGCGGAGTTGGCTCCGGCGAACTGGCGCGGGCGGCTGGTTGGAATGTTCCAAATCAATGTCGTCATCGGAATTCTGCTCGCGTATTTTTCGAATTATTGCATCGCGAGATTTGAACTTGGCGCGACCGAATGGCGCTGGGACTTGGGCGTCGCGGCGCTGCCGGCGATCCTTTTTCTCATCCTGCTGATGGGAATTCCGCAGAGCCCTCGCTGGCTGGCGACGCAGGGCCGCGTCGACGAAGCGCGAACGGTGCTCGAGCAAACCGGCTCGCCAAATCCTTCGGGCGAGCTTTCCGAAATCGCCGGATCGATTCATCTCGAGCGCGCGCAAAGATCCGAACCGGTTTTCTCGCGGAAGTACCGCCTGCCGATTTTTCTTGCGATCACGATTGGAGCCTTCAATCAACTCTCCGGCATCAACGCGATCCTCTATTACCTCAATGATATTTTCCGCGCCGCCGGTTTCAGCGAGATGTCCGGAAACCTTCAGGCTGTCGCGGTCGGCGCGATGAACCTCATTGCCACCCTTCTGGCCATGACCGTAATTGACAAGCTCGGCCGAAAGACGTTGCTGCTTATCGGCTCGGTGGGAACGGCGATTTGCCTCTCCGGTGTTGCGGGGATTTTCTTCACCGGCCGGCACCACTACTTTTTGCTCTGGTTGCTGGTTGCCTATATCGCCTTTTTTGCGGTCTCGCAGGGCGCGGTCATCTGGGTTTACATCGGCGAAGTTTTTCCGAATCGGGTGCGGAATAAAGGACAAAGCGTTGGCAGCTCGTCTCACTGGATCATGAATGCCATAATCTCGGGCACGTTCCCGCTGCTGGCAAAATCTTCCGGCGCGTATCCGTTCGTGTTTTTTGCGGCGATGATGGTGCTGCAATTCTTCGTGGTGCTGTTCTTCTATCCTGAAACGAAGGGATTCTCGCTCGAGGAAATGCAGAATCGCCTGAGAATCGAATAACGCCGCGGTTATCGGCTTCGTCTCCGGTCCGCACGGCCCGCGGCCGGGCGTTGAATTCCTCCGGTCGTTGCATGTTAGTCTGTAGCGCTCGCACAGGTGACGCGCCCTCATGATTCTCGCGGGAGATATCGGCGGCACAAAATGCAATCTCGGCGCATTTGTGCAGGATGGCGCGACGCTGCGGCTCGTTCATCAGCGGCGTTTCGCCAGTCGCGATTTTGCCGGTGTTGAACAGCTCATCGAAGAATTTCGGCGCGAGGCGGCCGACACGATCAAGAGCCAAGCCGCCGGGGAGATCGTGGCCGCCGGATTCGGAGTTCCGGGCACCGTTGTCGGCGGAAAACGCCTCTCCATAAATTTGCCGTGGGCGCTCGATCCTTCCGCCGTCGCGCGCTCGTTGAAGCTGGAACTCTCGCGAATCGCGTTGCTCAATGATCTCGTGGCCACGGCGTGGGGTGTTGAACACCTTCCGGCCGGGGATTTTCTGACGCTGAACGCAGGAGTGCCGCAGCTCAACGCGAACAAGGCCGTCATTGCAGCGGGAACCGGCCTCGGCGAAGCGATTATTTTCTGGGACGGACGCGGGCATCGCGTCTCGGATTCAGAAGGCGGCATGTCGGATTTCGCGCCGCGGAATGAGCGCGAGATTCAGCTGCTTCTATTTTTGAAGACGCGGACGCCGCACGTTTCCGTCGAGGATGTCCTTGCCGGGCGCGGCTTCCGCGCAATTCACGAATCGTTGAATCCGGCCGTCCGCCACTCGACATTCGATCAACGCGCTGAAGCGTCCGCCCAACAGATCACGGATATGGCGCTCGCGAGATCCTGCGAAGTCTGCGTTGAAACGCTTGATTTGTGGACCGAAGCTTATGGCGCGGAAGCTGGAAATCTCGCGCTGCGCGCGCTCGCCTACGGTGGAGTTTACGTGGCCGGCGGAATCGTGTTGAAACTTTTGCCGAAAATCAAAGACGGCAGTTTCGTTCGCGCGTTTTGCGAGAAGGCCCACGTCGCAGACATCCTCGCGCGTATTCCCATTTCGATCGTGCTGAATGAGGACGCGCCGCTTTGGGGCGCAGCCTACCGCGCGCTGGCGGCGATTTCAGAGAATCCCGGCTCGCTCTAGGGCTTCGCGCCCGGCGGCGGAGGAATCGAAACATCGAGCGTGGTTACCGGCCCGAACGAGGAAAGCGGCCGGTCGAAATCGGGCGCATTGCCGACGACGAGGATCGCCAGACGATCCTTGTGCACGTATTTCCCGGCCACCCGCGCCACATCCTGCACGGTGACTTTTTCGATTCCGGCGCGGAATTTCTCCAGGAAATCGCTCCGGTAACCGAAGAATTCGTAGGTCATTCTTTCGCGCAGCACCTTTTCGCTCGAGTCGAATCGAAATACGAATGAGTTCAAGATCGCTTCTTTGGCCTTCGCGAGTTCCTGGGGCGTGCCCGGATTGGTTTTGAGGGCGTCGATTTCTTCGTTCAAGGCGTCAATGGCCGCGGCGGTTGTCCGGCTCTTGGTGTTCATGGATATCTGCAGCATCCCGGGATGATCGTAATTCGAGCGGATTCCGCCACCGACGTGGTATGCGAGTCCCTTCTTCGAGCGAACATTCGAAAACAGGCGAGAGGCAAATGAGCCGCCGAAGAATTCGTTGAACACTTCAATCGCATAGTAATCGGGATTGTCGCGGGTCGTTCCGAGGTCGAGCATTTGCACAGTGCTTGCCGTGACATCCTGCTTCTGGACGAAATAGATTCCGGGTTTCGGCCCGTGAAAGCTGAGCTGTTCCTTCGTCAGCGTTGGCCCCTTCGGCCAAGATTCGAAAGAGGTCCGGAGCGTCGTCTCCATGGCCTTGGAGTCGAAATCGCCGTTGACTCCCAAAATGATGTTGTTCGGATGAACGTAGCGATCGTGCCAGGCGATCAAATCTTCACGCGTCACGGCAGCGACGGTGGCGTACTCGGGCTCGCGCGCATACGGGGAATCCGTGCCGTAAACGATCGCGGCCGCCTCGCGGCTGGCGATGCCGAACGGATTATCGTTTCGCCGTGAAATCGACGTAGCCATTTGCCGTTTGGCAATCGCAATTTTGTCTTCCCGGAATTCGGGCTCGCGCAGCACCGAAACAAACACCTTATAAACGTCGTCGAGGTTGTCTTTCAGGCAATCCCAGCTGATCGTCGTCGAATCCAGCCCGCCTTCGGTCTCAACCTTCGCGGCGCGCGCCTCGAGAAAATCGTCCAACTGGTCGCCCGTCTGGTCTTTTGTGCCTCCGGTTCGCCAGGCTTGGCCATAGAGATTGACCAGGCCAATTTTTCCGGCCGGCTCGTCAATCGAGCCGCCGCGGATCTCCGCGGTTCCCGTCACCAGCGGAAGCTC
>DASPVY010000153.1:0-6504 GCA_035622115.1 Candidatus Acidiferrales bacterium | reverse complement strand
TTCGTGGCCGGGAGTGAAGTCTTGTCGAATGGAAGCACGATCGAGCCGGCTTTAAACGCGCTGCAGCCTGTTGGAACGCTGGCTTTCAACTATCAAAAGCCCTATGCCACAGTCATCGTAGATTTGTACCGCGGGCTGAGCTATAGAGTTACCTGGAACTATTACGGGTTTAACGGCAAGGGGCCATCGCCAAGCAACGTGCCGGGGCTCGCCGTTGCGCCGAATCCGAGCGCCGGCGCAAACAACGCGTTCACAGCCGAAGACTTCAACGGTAGCACCGCTACTTTTGCGTTACGCTATGCGTTCTGAGGACCAGAAAGCTTCTAATCGCTCCGCGGGCTTGCGCCCTCAGCGCCGGCCGCGAGAGGAGTTCAAAGATGAAATTCTTCGTTCGAGGCAGCAAGACTCTGCTCTGCTTTACGGCCGTGCTCTCGATGCTTCCCACCGCAGCGCGCGCGGATGACCCTGGGGCCCTATTCAAGACAAAGTGCGCGGCCTGCCACGGAGCCGACGGCAAAGGTGAAACGGGCATGGGTAAGACGCTAAAAGTTCGCGATCTTTCTTCCGACGACGTTCAAAAGCAGAGCGACGCTCAGCTGACCGATATCATCGCGAATGGCAAAAACAAAATGCCTGCCTACAAAGGCAAGATTACCGACGACCAGATTAAGCAGCTCGTCGGCTACATCCGCGATCTCGCGAAGAAGAAGTAACTTCGAGCGCGGTCTCGCACTCTCCATGCCGGCGCCCGGTCTCTGCGTGCAGGTACGCGTTTTCAGCGTGCAATAATTGCATCACCGCTGGCAGGAACGCTGGCGACGATGCGGGTGCCGGATTTGTCCGAATGAATTTCCAGCGTTCCGCCGAGTTGCTTCAGCCGTTCACGAATCCCGGGAATGCCCACGCCGAGGGTTTCGTGATGGCTCTCGAGCCTCGCCAGTGTTTCCGCATCAATTCCCTTCCCGCGGTCTTCCACACTGATCCGGATTTCGTTCGGAGACCTTTGCGCCCGAATCAGCGCCCGCGAGCTGCCGGAATGGCGGAGAACGTTTGTGAGACTTTCCTGAACGACGCGAAAGAGCGCCATCTCCTTATGAATTTCGATGCGGCCAAAGTCCGGAGAAATTTCCAGGGCAATCTGGAGACCGCTTCGCTTGATGATTCCCTCGATGTAGGAGCGGAGAGTCGAAGCGAGGCCATGATCTTCCAGTAGCGGTGGATGGAGCAAGTACGAGAGGGTGCGAATCTCCTTTTCGACGACGCGAATTGCTTTGAGCGAGTCGTTGAGCTCCTCGCGATCCTTGTCATCAAGCCCGGTGGCGTTCTTCACCAGACGGGATAGCGAAATCACGGCGACGGCCAACTTTTGTCCCGTAAGGTCGTGCAGATCGCGGGCCATGCGCCTGCGTTCTTCGTCTTGTAAACGCAAGATTCGCCCCGACAGCGAATGCAGGTATTCCTCAGCGGACTTCAGGCTCGCCCGCGCTTCGGAAAGCTCCGAGACGTCCGTGGCGAAAATCCTGACGATTGAGCCCGGACCGCGCATGCGTGCGAACGACAAGCGAATCGTCCGAAGCTTACCGGACGGCGGCAGCACCTTCCTCTCAACCTCGATCGGGCGGCTTGAAGCGCGCCGGAACGCGACGCCGAACTGTTTCCAACCCTCCGAGCCCACCAACTGCCGGAGATGGCCGCCGGAACGTTCGGCGCGCGGAGAGCCGAGAATCGCTGCGAAACGCGGATTGGCATAAAGCAGTTTTCCGTCGGAGGCCGCGAGGGCCACGCCGGCCTCCAGCCCGGCGAAAAGTTGACGGGAGAAGTTATCGGGAATCAAGCAGACTGGCGCGAAGGAAGCCGGGGAGTCAACGCCATGCCCGCGGAGTTCGCGCTTCGCGTTTTTTCGCTCCGCAGACTTACGAGTTAGTTTCCTTTGCACGAAACCTCTTCGCGACGGAGGCGCCATGCACCAGACCGCGTCCGCATGCGTAACGCGCTGGCGACTCGCTGGCGCCAACTTGATTTCAGGCGCGCCGGCGTCGATCCCTCGGCGCGTCCTGGATGGTCATCACTGCGCCATCTCTGCTCGGCGAGGGCAAATGTGCACGCATAAGTTTTTCTTTGATTTCCCCGGAGGGACGTTTCGGTCCACCGGGAGAGGAACCCAACCGATGGCGCGACTTTCGTCGCGTGATAGCCCAGGCACGCATTACATTTCCCACCGAGCCTTGGGAACTGGTGGAATTATAGTCCCGGCGGGTAGATTTCCAAAAAAATAATTGTTCAACTTCATTAATATCTGAAACTAACCGAATTTATACGGAGAGCGTATCGCGCCTATGGAAAATCCAGAATTTCGAGTTCGGACTTCGGCAATCAGCCGGTCACGAAGCAAATGGCGCGCCATGGGCTGGACGCCGGATCGTGCGCGCCTGCGACAATTCTGGTGGACAAGCGGCTCGACGGCGTGCATCTTACGTACGAGCGGATGGCGCGCTTACCGGCAACATACGGAAATACCGCACCGTCGAAAGTCGCTCGAGACCTCGACGTTAACATCGAGACGCTCTTAAAGCCCGCTGCGAGCGAAATTAGGTAGCGAAATTTCCTCTGCTCCTTTACGACGAACGCGGAATCGAATTTAACCGAAACCGGCAATCCGAAACAAAATCCAACTCAGCCGAAGTCGAGAAACGAAATTAGACTCACAACAAGCGAGAAAGAGAGGAATGCGATGCCGTACGTGACGGTAGGCAAAGAAAATTCAGGGAATATCGAGTTGTATTACGAGGATCACGGCAAGGGAAACCCGGTGGTCTTGATTCACGGGTATCCGCTGAGCGGCCGCGCGTGGGAGAAGGAAGTTCCGGCGCTGGTGGATGCTGGTTATCGCGTGATTACGTATGACCGGCGGGGATTCGGACTCTCAAGCCAGCCGTGGTCGGGCTACAACCCCGACACGTTCGTCGCGGATCTGCACGCGCTGGTGACCAAACTCGAACTGCAGGATTTTGCGCTCGTGGGACATTCGATGGCCGGCGAGGAAATCGCGCATTATGTGGGAACGCATGGAACGAAGAATGTGAGCAAAGCGGTATTTATTTCTGCCGTGCCGCCATATCTGAAGAAAGCGCCGGACAATCCGGAAGGGGTGGATCCCGCGGCATTCGAAGGGATCAAGAAAGCGGTCGTGGCGGACCGCCCGGCGTTCCTGACACAGTTTTTTAAGGATTTTTTCAATTACGACGACAAGAGCAAGAAACTCATCAGCGAAGAGGACTTTCGCGCGAATTGGATCATCGCGGTGGGCGCATCGCCGAATGGCACGCTGGATTGTGTGGATACGTGGGGCCTGGACTTCCGAAAGGATCTGAAAAAGTTCGACATTCCCACGCTGGTGATTCACGGCGACCAGGACAGAATCGTGCCGTTTCAATTCAGCGGCAAGCGGACGCATGAAGCGATTCCGGGAAGCAAGCTGGTGTTGGTCGAAGGCGCGCCGCACGGGATCGCCTGGACGCATTCCGACGTCGTGAATCGCGAACTGTTGGCGTTTCTTGGCGCGGAACAGTCGGCAAAGAGAACGGTGGCGGGATGAAATAGAAGCAGAATCGAGAAGCGCCGTATGTTTACGCGCCCATGCAATCGCCCCCGGGTCGCTTGGGTGTGAGCGCGCGATGATACGCGCTCGATTCGATTGACTCAACGCGCAAGGATCGGAGAATGTTCGCGCCATGTCTCCCACGAATACTCTGCTGCTCGCACTCCTGATCGGAATTCTTTCGGGACTTCGCACGTTTACGGCGACGGCCGCAACGGCTTGGAGCAAGCACCTCGGCTGGCTCGCGTTGCCGCGCTATTTCGCGTGGATAGGCACGCTTCCGGCCGTGGCGATACTCACCGTGCTGGCCCTCGTTGAACTCGTCTACGACAAACTTCCCAACATTCCGCCGCGCACGGCGCCGCGAGGGCTGACTGCCAGGATCGTGACCGGAACGCTCACGGGCGCGTGCATTGCGGCGGCTGGAGCGCAGGGGACGGCCGTGGGTGCGGTGCTCGGAGCGATTGGTGCAATCGCGGGCGCGTTCGGGGGCTATCAAGTGCGCAAACGGCTGGTGAAAGCGACGGGCGCGCCGGATTTTGTGATCGGGGTGATGGAGGACCTCGTCACGATCGGGGGATCGCTATGGGTCGTCACGCGATTCTGACTCTCTTCTGATAATTCCAGAAACGAATCGCCTGCGGCTGGCGTGGAATTGAACACGCCCGCTGGCGGAGGCGCGCGCAATCGCGGACCTTCGCCTCTGTGTGAGCGTCACTCCGCGTACTTGACCGAGCAGCCGTAGGGCCGCGACGTCGCGACGCTGACTGGCTTGCCTGCCATCGCCTCCGAGAGCGCCAGCGAAACATAATTCTTCGCTCCGTTCACGTCGGCCGTGTCGGTGGTGGGACGATCGTCTATCGCGCCGTCGTAAATCAGCGTGCCTTCGGGGCTGATGATGAACATGTGGGGCGAAGTTTTCGCGTCATAAAGATGGCCGAGCGCGCCAGTGGGATCGAGAAGGACTGCGGTCGGCGAAGCGTTCACCTGCTTCACGTAAGCGTTTTCGTCGGAGGCTGTGAGATAACCCTGCTTGCCCGGCGCGGAGGAAAGCACGGTAAGCCAGATGACGCCGCGGCCGGTCCATTCCTTCTGCAGGCGCTGCATGTTGCCGCTGTTGTAGTGCTTTTGCGTGTACGGGCAGCCGCGATTTGTCCATTCGAGGACGACGAATTTGCCGCGATACTCGGCGAGCGAGTGCGATTTGCCGTTCGAGTCGCTAGCTGAGAATGCCGGGGCAGGCTCGCCAACGCGCGCAGCCCAAGCGGCAGAAAGCGCGCAAAAAGCGGCAAAAACGATTGCTGCGAATACAAGATAGCGTCGCTTCATTGTTTTCTCCCTGGCCGCTGTTCTCAAATCGGGACGCGCGCAGCGATTTCGTAGGCCTTGCCGTCGCCGAGAACGAGCAGTCCTTTCAATGAATGTACCGGAGCCGTCATTTGGTCCGACTTCTTCAATGTCAGACGAAATCCATCGGCCGAAGATTCAAATTTCTGAGGGGCGGAGTTTTCGATGTCTCCCGGCACGATCGGGAAAAAACTCACGGCCTGTTCGCGCGAGCCCGTTTGCACGTGCAAATAGAAATAGTCTTTGTCGGATGTGGCGTGGACTTGCCAGGCTGCCGGCAACGGCTTCGGCAGCGCGGCCCTTGTTTGCGTAAAAAGCGCGCGCTGCGCAGCCGAATCGGACGGGCTCGGAGGTGAAAGCGCGAGGTGCGCTTTGCCTTGCACGCAAATTTCCCGGCAGACGACATATTTGACGTCCGCGGAAACATTTGGCAGTGGCCTGGACTCGGAAGCTACCGGGCCTTCGATGGGAGCCATCAGGAGCACTTGACCTTCATAGCCGTAATCGATGATCGAGCCGCTGCCAAGACGCTCGGGCGTCGGCCAGCGAATCGGCCCAGCCTTGAATCCTGGAGGAAGCGTCCACTGAACCTTCGGCGGCTCACCGGAATCACCGGCGTACTGCCAGTAGACGTGCCAGCCGGAGTCGAGCTGGAAATGCAATCCAACCCAAACTGGCGCGCCCGGCGGAATCGTACTTTGTTCAGCAATTAATTCGACCTTCGCGTGGCTGACCTTCGCTTCCGCTTCCGATTGGGCAGGCGATTGCGCCCGAGTATTCAGGGCAAAACTCGATGCCAGGGCGATCGCGAGCCCTAATTTGATGCACCTCGAACCTGGTCTGCGCACATTCTTTTTGACGAAAGTGAAGGCGTTTTCGTTGCTAGCGAAGTGAGCCGATCTTGTCCAGCTAAATTACGAACCGGGAGCGATGGCGTGGACCTACGGCGCTAGTGAAGTGCGCCTAATTGATAGTTCAACGCCGACAAGTCAGTCTGATAGTCGAATTTCGCGCTGGCCTGCTCAATTTCGGCTTGCGTCAAACCCAACTGGGCCTGGCTTAGCTCGATGATCGAGCTGAGGCCGAGTTTGTAGCGCGCCTGGGCAAGATCGAGAGCCTGGGTCGCTTCGTGGAGCAGTTGTTCCGTGAGGGAGAGCCGCTGGTAGCCGGAATTGGCGTTGAGCCAGGCGGTGCGAACATCGCGGACGATGCGGTCCTGAAGATCGCGGAGATACTGCGATTGGGCGCGGGCTTGCGCGCCGGCTTCGTTACGAAGCGCGCCATAGAGATGGCCATTGAACAGCGGGACATTGAGATTGAAACCGGCTGCCGCGTAACGCGATCCGAGTTCTTCTTCGCGAAACGGGATAACGCCCGCTGTGCCCACGGCGCTGAGGGTCGGCATCCACAAATCGCGCTCGGCTGTAGCATAGCTTGTCGCCGAACTCACATCGAGGCGCTGGCCGATGAGTTCGGGACGGTCGTGCAGCGCCTGCGAGATCAACTGCGAAGGATCGGTAGGCGGCGCCGCCGGAAGCGGCTCCTCGACGGGCTCAAAG
>DASPVY010000152.1:0-2459 GCA_035622115.1 Candidatus Acidiferrales bacterium | reverse complement strand
GCGCATCGGTTGAGACATCGAAATCCTCCGGTTCGCGGCCGAGCTCAAGATCGCGCACACATCCGCCGACAAGGTAGGCCTGATGGCTCGCCTCGCGAAGCGTGTGGCAGATTTTGTCAGCCAGTTGGCGCGGCGTCATGCACCGATTATGCGGGAAATCGATTAAGGCTGCCAGCGACACCGGAGAGGGGCGCATGCGACCGAATGTCTGCGCGCGACGACTACCGCGATAACTGTCCGAGCAAGCTACACCGCACGATTCGGCCCTACGCAGTAACGCGAAGGACCAAACAAGTGATGTCATCATGGCGACGTGCGGCGCCTGTGAAATTCTTAGCCCGATCCAGGATGTCCTGAAGAATTTGTTGTGCCGACGCGCCTGGGGCGAATTTTAGATCGGCGAGGAAACGCGATTCGCCATATTCCTCGCCGGCTTCATTTAGGGATTCCATCACGCCGTCAGTGAAAACGACCAGGGTATCGCCGACAGCGAGCTGAACGGCGCCCACATCGTAGTGTGACGCCGCGCTCTGGACACTGACGCCGAGAGGCACGCCGCCAATTTCGAGCCGCTCGCGCGAGCCGTCCACGTGCTGGAGAATGGGCGCGTTATGGCCGGCATTGACATAGGTGAGACGACGAGATGCCGGGTCGAGTTCGGCGATGAATGCGGTGGTGAATCGCAGACCGTTGAGACTGTGCGCGCAGGCATAACGATCCAGACGATCGACGACATCCACGAGACTCCCGGGAGTTGACGCGAGGGTGCGAAGGCCGGACTGAAACGTCGCCATAAGAAGAGCGGCGGGGACGCTCTTGCCGGCGACATCGGCAACGGCGACGAGCAACGTGGCGCCTTCGCCGCCGGGTGACGCGGAAGGACGGAGAAAGGCGTCATAGAAATCTCCGGCGATGGTGTTGGCGGGCTGCGTCGCGAAGGCGATGTCAATTCCGGGAACGCTCGGCGGTTGGCGGGGAACGAGCCACGTTTGAATCTCGCGGGCGATTTCAAGGTCGCGCTTCATGGTGACGCGATCGGCGAGCTCAAGCACGAGAAGCACGAACAGCAGGACGGCGGACACTTCGAAATAGCCGTTGAGATCCCACGATTTTCCGTGCGGCTGAAAAATCGTGACGCCAGGAGCCATGAAAAATGCGACGGCGAGCAGCAGAAGAATGCGGCGGGCGGGCGACAGCTTAAGCAGCATCACGTAGAAAAGCGCCAGGGACAATCGAAGCGAACGCCTCAGGCCTTTTTTTCTGGGGATTTCGGACCAATTGACATCGCGCGCATAGAGGTTGTAGCTCGCGGTGGCTTCTTCTTTGAATTGATCCCAAAGCTGGTTGAGCGCGAGGCCGTCGGTGACGCGCGTCCAAAAGTCGGCGACGTCGTGAACGGCGCCGGCCACGCGTCCGCCCGCCGCTTTCGGCGGAGCGGATTCAGCCGGAGGCGAGGCAGGAGACATGGCGGTCGATTATAGGATAGCCATGCGGAAGCGCGGAAACGCTAAGCCGATGTGGCGGACCGCGCGGCGCCACGGGCGGATCAATCGTCGTCGGGCTTGGCGAGTGATGCACCCAGCTGAAGCTTGGAGAAACCGAAGCGGTCGCGCAGTCGATCGGCGGTCCGCGCCAGGCGCTCAAGCTTGGATTTTTGCTCCGCGTCGAGCAGGCCGAGTTGTTGCGTCTCGCCCGCCGAGAGGGATTCGAGCGAAATGCCGATCAGGCGCAGCATCGCGCGGCCATCCCAATTTTGCGCAAAGAGATTTTTTGCCACCGCGAGAATCGCGCCGTCAAGATCGAACGGCTCGGGCAGCGTTTTGCTGCGCGTAATGGTTTGAAAATTCGCGTAGCGCAGCGTGAGGCTGATCGTTCGCACGCAGAGGCCGGAATCGCGCAGGCGTTTCGCCGCTTTTTGTGTGAGACGGCTGAGCGTAGTTTCAAGCTGCGTGCGGTCGTTGGTGTCCGTGCCGAAAGTCTGATTGTGAGAAATGGATTTCGCTTCGGCGTCCACGAAGAATTCGTACGAGTCCTCTCCCAGCGACTTGCGGTAAAGCGCCGTGCCCCAGCGGCCGAAGGCCTCTTCGAGCTTTTCTCGCGGCACTTCGGCGAGCTGGCCGACGGTGCGAATTCCGATGGCATTGAGCGCCGCTTCCGTAACCCGGCCGATCCCCGGAATTTTTCGAACATCGAGCGGCGCGAGAAACGCGGCTTCGATTCCAGCCGGGACCCAGACGAAACCGAGCGGCTTCGCTTGTTCGGAAGCAACTTTCGCCACGAGGCGCGTCGACGCCAGACCGCCAGAGCAGGGAAGGCCTGTCGTTCGGCGAATTTCGCGCAGAAGTTGATCGGCGGCGAGCAGCGGCGGCCCGTGCAAGCGCTCCGTGCCCGTGAAATCGAGATACGCTTCGTCTACCGACGCCATTTCCACGATGGGCGAAAATTGCGCGAGGATCGCC
>DASPVY010000151.1:0-3067 GCA_035622115.1 Candidatus Acidiferrales bacterium | reverse complement strand
ATCGTCGCTATCGGGAGAATGCGCGAGCTGAATTTCCGCTGTCTGGGTCGTCGCGGCCTTCGTAGACATTTCTCTCAGCTCCCAAAGACTGACAAACAGGTTTTCGATGAAGGACAACCGATACTACCGCCCCGTTCAGTGACGCTTGGATTGCCGTCCGGGAGGACTTGAGCCCGGTGAAAGATCGTCAAGTGCGGCACCAAGATTATCACAGTTGAGTGGGGCTCGCCAGAGCCACTGTGGCCGGATATCAAGAGTCACCCAAGTTGAAGCGGCTCGACCGAACTCGCTAGAATGCTCGTCGTTGCGTCGGCGCTGGGATTTGCGGCGAATCAGAGCGCTACATCAGCGTAATTACGAGGAGGAATCATGTTGCGCATGCGGGGAAATCGTTTGACCTGGATCGGCCACGCCACTTTCCGGATCGTTACGCCCTCCGGACGCGTAATCGTGATCGATCCGTGGTTCTCGTCGAATCCCGCGTGCCCGGAAGCCCTGAAGAAGCCCGATCGCGTGGATACGATGTTCATCACACACGGGCATCCCGACCATTTCGCTGACGCACTGACGCTTGGAAAGCAATTCGATCCGGATATCGTCGCGATTGTCGAGATCGGCGCATGGCTCGAAGCGAAGGGATGCAAGAAGGTTCATGGGATGAACAAGGGTGGGAATATCACAGTCGGCGAAGTCGAAGGCACGATGGTTAACGCTGTCCACTCGAGCGGAATTGAAGACGGCGGAAAGATGGTTTACGGCGGTGAGCCCGCCGCCTTCGTGCTGCGGCTGCCCGGCGGCATGACGGTCTATCACGCTGGAGACACCGCCGTGTTCGGCGACATGAAAATTATCGGCGAACTCTACGCGCCGGACCTCGCGTTGTTGCCGATCGGCGATTACTACACAATGGGCCCGCGCGAGGCGGCGCTGGCAATTCGGCTGCTCGGCGTGAAGCACGTTGTGCCCATGCACTACGGCACCTTCCCCGTGCTGACCGGCCGGCCCGAAAAGCTGCGCGAACTGACTCAGGACATTGCTGGACTCGAAATTCACGCCATCCAACCGGGCGAATCGCTAGAATAGCCGCGCGACCCAGCTTCCCCGACGGAAAAGCGGAGAGGAGAAAATGGCCGGACTAATTCTCAACACACAAGTTGAAGCCTACATGAATGGAATTCTGCCGAAGCGCGATCCGGTCCTCACCGAAATGGAGAGCCTGGCTAAACGGCGGGACATCCCCATCATCGGACCGGCATGCGCGCGCGTCCTCTACCTGCTGGCGAAGCTCACTCAAGCGAAGCGGGTTTTCGAGATGGGCTCGGCGATCGGGTATTCGACTATCTGGCTCGCGCGAGCCGTGGGCCCGCAAGGGCGCGTCTATTACACGGACGGCGATGCCTCGAACGCGCGCAGCGCGCGGGAATTTCTGACGCGCGCGGGCGTGGACCGCCGAGTTCACATTCTGGTCGGCGATGCACTGAAGCTATTGCAGGAAACGCCTGGAAAATTCGACATCATTTTCATCGACGTCGACAAACATCAGTACCCGGCAGCGCTTCGCCTCGCGGTTCCCCGCGTCCGCAGCGGCGGGCTGATTATCACAGATAATGTTCTTTGGTCCGGCAAAGTCACGCGACGCGCGAAGGACGAAAACACGCGGGGAGTGCAGGAATTCAATCGCGCGGTTTACAACTCGAAACAGCTTTTTCCGATTATCGTTCCACTTCGCGACGGTGTTGCGGTCTGCCAGAAAATTTAGCGACCGGAATCCGGACTCATTTGAAGAGATTGCGGAGGAAAAATCCGAGGTTGGCGGGACGTTCCGCAAGGCGCCGCATGAAATACGGATACCAATCTGTGCCGAAGGGAATATATACCCGCAGCCGGTAGCCTTCCGCGATGAGCTGGCGTTGCAAGTCGGTCCGGATACCGTAAAGCATCTGAAATTCGAATTGTTCCTTGCCGATTCCCTTGGATAAGGCAAATTCCTTCGTCGCCGCGATCATCTGCGGATCGTGCGTCGCGATCGCATGGTAAGTTCCGCTCGGCAGAAGAATTTCCATCAGCTTTACAAAGTTTGCATCCACGTCCGCTTTCGCGGGAAAAGCTACTTCCGGCGGCTCTTTGTATGCGCCCTTCACCAGCCGAATCCGGCAGCCGGCGGCAATCAGGCCGCGAACATCCTGCTCGCTCCGGCGCATGTACGACTGGATGACGGTGCCGACCGCGTCGGTCCGCTCGCGCACGCGCTTGCACAACTCGACTGTGCGCTGCGTGTAAGCCGAGCCCTCCATGTCGATTCGCAGGAAATTTCCGTGCCGCGCGGCGGCCGCGGCGATGCGCGCCACCAGTGATTCGCAGAACAAGGGATCCAGGTCGAGGCCGAGCTGAGTCAGCTTCAGAGAGACATTTCCGTTCAGCTTTTCCGCGGCGATCCGATCGAACATAGCCACGTAAGTATCGGCCGCCCGAGCCGCGCCGTCCTTATCGAGTACGTTTTCGCCAAGAAGATCGAGGCTGACGGGGAATCCTTTGCCGTTCAGAACGCGCGCCGCCGCGATTGCATCTTCGAGCGTCTCTCCGGCCACCCAACGGTGCGCGACGCGCCGGCTGACGCCATTTTTCATTGCCCAGCGGGCGAGAGATTTATTTTCCGAAAGATATAGCAGCGCCGCTCGAAGCATTAGAGCGATGTTCGCCTGAAAGTCGGAGCCGGCAAGCCAGCGTACATGCGGTGGGGATTATCCATACATCGCTCAACTTTTGCCAGAATAGTTGGAGAAACCGCGGAACAGCAGAGCGCAATTACAAGCTGTGCTCCGAGAGGAAACGTTCCGCATCCGTCGCAGCCATGCATCCTGCACCGGCGGCCGTGATTGCTTGGCGGTACCGGTGGTCGTGCACGTCGCCGGCCGCAAACACGCCTTCAACGTTCGTCCCGCTGCCGTTCCGCGTGATCAGGTAGCCTTCGCCGTCCATATCCAGTTTCCCGCGAAAGATCTGTGTATTCGGATCGTGGCCGATGCCAAGAAAGACGCCTTCGGTTTTCAGCGTCGAAGTTTCTCCG
>DASPVY010000150.1:0-6446 GCA_035622115.1 Candidatus Acidiferrales bacterium | reverse complement strand
ATTTCCTGAATGCGATCAGCGGTCGGCGCCTTTTGGCCCGGCTCGTGACGCGCTTTGTGCTTTTTGGATTTCTTTTTCGACTGCTGAACAGGAACTGAACTTGGTGAAGACCCCGCCGGCGAGGCCGCTGCGCGCAAGACTATCTGGCCGCCAAGGGCGGCGAACACGAGTACCGCGGCAGAAAAACCGACAGCCACGCGCCGAGCCGCGCGGCCCGCGCGCTTGCAGATAGGCTTCTCGCTCATTCGCTCGGAACCACGCCCGCGAGGAACACGATCAATGACCGATCGTTTGCATCTCGCCGCGAAACTTTGAACAGGACGTCCTGTCCCGCCTTCAGATTGCCGACTTCCCGGCGATAATCCGCGGCGTTCGTAACCGGCGAGTGATTCACCTCGACCACCACGTCGCCGCGCTGGAATTCGATATCTTCGGCGAAGCTGGCCGGCTCGACATCCGTAACGATCGCGCCCGATTTGCGATCGACGCCCAACTTTCGGGCCAACTCCGGAGTCAAGTCCTCGACCGAGAGCCCGAACTTGGCGGGCTCGCCTTCTCCCGGGATCTGATCGCCGGTTTCGCCAACTTGGGGGAAAAGTTTCGCGCGATCAGCAACGACCACGGAAACCTCATGCTCCTGCTTTTCGCGCAAATATCTCAATTGGACGGATTGGCCGATCATCGTTTCCGCAATCGGATCGACGAGATCTGAGCCGACACGGACCGGATGGCCGTTCACCTGAGTGATCAAATCGCCCGGCTGGAGCCCGGCCTTTTGCGCGGGGCTGCCCGGCTCGATGCCTTCCACCACGATGCCGTTCGTCGCGCCCAGTTCCTTCAGCAACACGGGATTTGCGCTGTGATCTTCGCTGAAGCTGATCCCGATTGAGCCGCGCGTCACTTTGCCAGACGTTACCAACTGGTTGTAGACGTTGATGACCGTGTTGGCGGGAAGCGCGAAACCGACGCCCTCGAAGCCGTGTCCGCCGGTGTAAATCGCAGTATTGATGCCGATCACTTCGCCGGCCATGTTGACGAGCGGTCCGCCGGAATTGCCCGGGTTGATGGCGGCGTCGGTCTGAATGAATTTCTGGAACTGGAAGCCGGGATTCGACCGGTCTTTGGCGCTCACGATCCCTGCCGTAACGGTCGCCTGCAGGCCAAATGGGCTGCCAAACGCCAGCACCCAGTCGCCGACCTGCACTCCCTCGGAATTGCCGAGGCGTGCGGTGGTAAGCGCGCGATCGGGATCAATCTTAATCACCGCGAGGTCGGTCAGCTGGTCCGTGCCGATCACTTTCGCCGTGTAGTGGCGCGGATCTTTATCGAGCGTAACTTCAATCTTGGTGGCCTGATCGATCACGTGGTTGTTGGTCAGGATGTAGCCTTTGCCGTCAACCACGACACCGGAACCGAGGCTGCGTTCCGCGCCGTCATTGTCATCCGGGCCGTCGAGAAAATGATTGAAAAAGTCCTGCAGGTCTTCGTCGCGGCGTGAGCGCTTTTTCGGGCGCGCGATCACCTGAGTGGTCGAAATGTTCACCACCGCGGGCTCAAGCTTGCCCGAAATGGCCGAAAATGTGCCGCTCAGTTGAACGGGATCAGGAATCGCCAGGAGCGCAATTCCGCTGGAGCTTTGGCTCCTGGTGGCCATTGCCCGGCCGGAGATGAGCGTGCCGATCAAAATTCCCACCGCCAGCGTAATCATAATCACGATGCTGGCGAAGAATTTGCGACGCCTCACCCAATCGACTAATTCCCGGAACTGAATGCCCATCAAGTGGCTCCTGGAGCGGGACGCGGGGACACTAATTCCCCGTGAAAGTATAGCACTTTTGACGCCAATCCTCCGGGCATAGAATCGGGCGCCGTGCCGTGACTGATAATCGGCCGCTCTCACAGATGCCCCTGGGCACAAAGCAGGTTGGCGCGGCCGTCACGAATTGTTACAATGCGCTTTCGGAACCATGACACCACAAACACTCTACGAAAAGATTTGGAATGCCCACCTCGTTCGCGATATTCCAGGCCAGCCATCACTGATTTACATCGACCGTCACTTAATCCACGAAGGAACTTCTCCGCAGGCCTTTGCCGGATTGAAATCCGCGGGTCGCAAGGTGCGCCGGCCGGACCTGACATTCGCGGTCATGGACCATTCGGTCTCGACGAAGAATCGCAATCTGCCGATTCTCGATCCCGACGCTGCCGGGCAGTTTGAAGCCTTGGCGAGAAATTGCAAAGAAACGGGCGTGCGGCTTTTCGACATGCACAGCCGCAACCAGGGAATCGTCCACATCATCGGCCCGGAACTGGGGATCACACAGCCGGGGCTGACGATAGTCTGCGGCGACAGCCACACGTCCACGCACGGCGCTCTCGGCGCGCTGGCCTTCGGCATCGGCACGAGCGAGATCGAGCACGTGTTGGCGACGCAGTGCCTATCGCAGTCGAAATCGAAGACCGGACTGATCCGATTCAATGGGAAGCGACCGAAGGGCGTGACGTCAAAGGATTTTATTCTGGCGCTGATTGGCAAAATCGGTATCGCAGGCGGAACGGGACACGTTTTCGAATACGCGGGCGACGCGGTGCGCGCGCTTTCCATGGAAGCCCGCATGACCATGTGCAACATGACCATCGAGGGCGGCGCGCGTGCCGGCATGGTCGCTCCGGATGAGACGACGTTTCGCTATCTCGAAGGCAAGCCGTTCGTTCCACGCGGAAAAGATTTTCAAGCCACCGTCGATCACTGGAAGACGCTGACGTCGGACAAAGGCGCGAAGTTCGACATGGTCGTCGATGTCGACGCGGCCTCGCTCGCGCCGCAAGTGACCTGGGGCACGAATCCCGGCATGGTTACCGACGTCACGGGGAAAGTCCCCGATCCGAATTCATTTGCCGATCCAGTGGATCGCAAAGCTGCCGAGCGCGCGCTGGTTTACATGGATCTGCGGCCGGGCACGCCGATGATCAATATTTCAGTAGACCGAGTCTTTATCGGCTCGTGCACGAATTCGCGGATCGAAGATTTGCGCGCTGCCGCTCACGTGATTCAAGGCAAGCATGTCGCGAAGAATGTCAAGCAGGCGCTGGCCGTTCCCGGATCGCGCGTGGTGAAAGTTCAGGCGGAAAAAGAAGGCCTGGACAAGATTTTCCAGGAAGCTGGATTCGAATGGCGCGATGCGGGCTGCAGCATGTGTATCGGCATGAACGACGACGTGCTTCCGACCGGCGAGCGTTCCGCGAGCACGTCGAATCGCAATTTCGAAGGCCGGCAAGGAAAAGGCAGCCGCACGCATCTCGTGAGCCCGGCGATGGCCGCCGCGGCCGCGATTGAAGGACATTTCGTGGACATCCGAAGCTGGGACGTCAACGGAGACGAATAAGCATGGAGCCGTTCATCAAGCATACGGGGTTGGTAGCGCCGATGGATCGGGTGAACGTGGATACCGACCAGATGGTCCCAAAGCAGTTTCTGAAATTTCAAACCCGCGAGGGCTATGGCCGCGTGCTTTTCTACGACTGGCGCTATCTGCCCGGTGAAACGCCCAATCCGGATTTTCCGCTCAACTTTCCGCGATATAAGGGAGCGTCCGTCTTACTGGCGCGCGCGAATTTTGGATGCGGCTCGAGCCGCGAGCATGCGCCGTGGGCCATTCACGACTACGGATTCAAGGTCGTAATTGCGCCGAGCTACGCCGATATTTTCTATAACAACTCGTTCAAGAACGGAATTCTGCTCATAACTTTGAGCGACTCTCAAGTGGACGATCTTTTCAAGCGTCTGGAGAAGAACGAAGGTTACAAGCTTACTGCGGATCTCGAGAACCAGGTGCTGACCGACGAGAGCGGGCTGAAGATTTCGTTTGAGATTGATGCATTCCGTAAGAAATGCCTGCTCAAGGGCCTCGACGACATCGGACTAACGCTCGAGCATGCCGCCGATATCGCCGCTTACGAAAAAGCGCATCCCTTCACAGCCACGATGTACGATTCGGTTGACGTGAAAGTTTCGCAGCCCGCTTAAGTCGAGACTCGCCACCCGTTCCTCGATTCGCATGGAAACCCTGCTCAGCCACGGATTCGGTAGCCGCCGGCTCATGCGGAAACGGCCAATTAGCGGCTTGCCGAGTCGTACACGATTTTTCCGCCGGTGATCGTGAGGACGACTTTTGTAGTCAAAAGTTCTTTCGGCGCGAGCCTAGTGATATCGGACGGGAATACGACGACATCGGCGAGCATCCCGGCGCGAAGCTGGCCCTTGCGCGCCTCTTCAAATTCCGCGTAGGCCGAGCCAATCGTGTAGTCGTGGATGCAAGTCTCGATGGGAAGCTTTTCTTGTGGCTGCCAGCCGCCTGGCGGGTTGCCGTCCGGCAATTCCCGCGTGACGCACGCGTATATTCCGCGAAGAGGATTCACGCCCTCCACCGGGTAATCCGTGCCGAACGCCAGCCGCGCGCCGCTTTTGCTCAGCGTGTTCCAGGCGTATGCGCCTTTCGCGCGCTCCGGCCCAATGCGCGATTCGGCCCAGCGCTCGTCATCGAGCAGATGCGACGGCTGCATTGATGCGATGACGTCGAGAGCGGAAAACCGCAAAAGATCGCTCGGCGCAATCACTTGTGCGTGCTCGATGCGATCGCGGCGGTCGCGCGGCCCGTTCGCCCTTCGTACCGCGTCAAACGCATCGAGCCCGACACGATTTGCCCGGTCGCCGATGGCGTGAAATGCGATTTGGAATCCCGCGCGATCGCGCTCAATCGCCATTTGCTTCAAGCGCTCGGGATCGACGCGCAAGATACCGGAAGCGGAAGCGTCGTCGGAATACGGCGCAAGCATCGCCGCCGTCCGCGAGCCGAGCGAACCGTCGAGGAAGCCTTTCAGCGCGCCCGTTTTCACCCACGCGGTCGGAGTCCCCGCCTGCCGCTTGAGTTCTGCCAAAGCCGAAACCGGGGCATTGAATGGCAGCCACTCCGTGATCCGCACCTTAAGCTTCCCTTCCCGTTCGAGCGCGCGATAAATTTCGAAATCGACGAGACCCGGCGGCGCGGGGGCGGGCCCGCCGTCGCGTGATTTGCCGTCCGGATTCTGCTCGTAGAACGCAAAGAGGGGACCGTCGGAATTGTCTTGAATCGATGTGACGCCGAACCTCACCGCTTCATCGAGCGCAACCTCCGCCGCTTGCCGGCGGCGTTCTAGGGAAATCGGAGGAACCCGGCGCCAAACGCGATCCATCGCCGAATCTTCCTCGAGCATGCCTGTGAGCTTGCCCGTCTTCGGATCGCGTGCGAATTTGCCGCCGGGCGGGTCGGGGCTGCTTTCCGTGATTCCGGCGATGTCGAGCGCGCGGCTATTGGCGATGGCAACGTGTCCGTCAACGCGCTCGAACAACATCGGGTGCTCGCGTGAGACAGCATCGAGGTCTGCGCGCGTCGGAAATTGCTGCCCCGGCCAAAGTGTGTGGTCCCAACCGCCGCCGGTAATCCATTCCCCGGGCGCGAATTCGCTCAATCGTTCTCTGATGCGCTGCTGAAATTCTTCAAGCGATGTCGTCCCTTCGAAACTAATTTGATACTTGGCAATCCCAGCTTCCAACAGATGGACGTGGGCGTCATTGAATCCCGGCATCGCGAATTGGCCATGCAGATCGATCACTCGCGTGTTCGGACCGATAAATGGCGCGATTTGCGCATCTGTGCCGATGGCGGCGATTGACTCGCCGCGAATGGCAATGGCCTGTGCGCGCGGCTGTTCGGCGATGCCCGTGTAAACATCGCCGCTCTTCAGGACGAAGTCGGCCGTTTGGCGCTGCGCCATATCGTGCAGAGTCGTTTCTCGCGCCATCAGCGGAATGAGCGACGCAATCGCGGCAACCAGGAGCGGGATCGCACCCCGAACGGCTGTTGACGGACCTCGAGAGGCTGGCCCGATGGCGCCCTTTGCTTTCGTGAAGCTCTCAAGATTTGGATTGTGCAAGTGCGTACGTCGCTAGCAGGATGCGCTTCAGCCCCGCGATTCGATCGAATGGATCGTACCACTCATCGAGCGAATGTGAGCCGCCGCCCTGTCCCCCTCCGCCGAGAGCAATCGCGGGTATTCCCATCGACAACGGGAGATTCGCATCTGTGGACGATCGTTCCTGGCGCGCGGAGTTTCCAAGGTAGGCATCGACGCTTGAAATGGCTGCCAGCAGCGCCGAATCCGCCGCCAGCTTCCCGCCCGGCCGGACGCCGAGCGTCTTGAAATCGATTTTCAGTGGCTCATTTCCGCGCTGCGCGGACGCATTTTCCGTGTTCACGCCTGATTGCAAAGCGTCGCGCAATTCTGATTCGAGCTTCTTCAACTCCATCTCATCTTCGGAGCGAAGGTCGACTTTAACCGCCGCGCGAATCGGGATGGAATTGATGGAGGTGCCGCCCTCGATCATTCCAAAATTGAACGACGTA
>DASPVY010000149.1:0-7722 GCA_035622115.1 Candidatus Acidiferrales bacterium | reverse complement strand
ATTGGCTCCTGCGAATTGAATATGAATCGGAGGGCGCGAACCTCGTCGCCACTTGATTCGCGGAACTTCGATCGTCAGCGCAACTCGCCGGGTTCGATTCCGTCGTGCCGCGCCTGATCTTCGATCGCGGTGATTTTCGCCAGCAGATCCTGCTTTTGCTGCGTCAGATTGGCAATCTCCGCCGGCCAGTCCGCGGCGCGCATATGGTATTGCTGTAGGGCCGCGTTGGCTTGAGCTTCGCCATTCAGGGCAGCCCGGTAAGTGGCGATCTTCGTGTCGAGATCGGCGATCTGCGAATTCAATTTTTGGATTTGCGAGCGATAGTACGCCCCGCTTTTGCCTTTCGCAGGCTTAGCTTCCGGTTTGGCAGGCTTTGGCTTTTTCGAAGCTGAATTCGCGGCGTGGGCGCCGAAGTCGTCATTCGTCCACACTTTTTTCGGCGCCGGCTTGCCTGGCGCGTTCGGAGTATCGGACTCGGATGCAGGAGCTGCGGCCGATGTCGAAGGGGTGGCCGAATTGGGCGACGGCGCAGCAGCAGGAGCAGGAGCAGGAGCATTCGAAGGCTGCTGGCTTTGCGCCCCCGTGGAAACGGCCAGTGTCAAGCCGAGAAGCGCCCAGAGGGTCGTCACGAGGAAGGTGCGCATCGGGCCTCCTTGATTCAACGCCGTGAAGACTTGCGGTTCTTTCGGAATCAGCCTGCCCGCCGGCAATTCGCCCGGCGGCTCTGGCCGGCTTCCCTTCACGGGTCGACAACGGCTCCATGCGCCAGTTCGTTTGTCACCAGCGCGAGCGCCTGCGCGGGAGGTCCGATGCGACGGTACTTCGACGTCTCCGTGACTTCGAGAGTCTCGAATAGAAAAAGAAACTTTCTTCCGGAGATGTTGTATTGGATGCGCGCCGGCGCCCAGATGCCGTGGTCCACTTCTATATTGTCGAGCGAGAATCGCGCGCCGCGATAAAGTTTTCCGAGTATTCCACCGCCGAAGTACACATCGCGCATGATTTCAGCTTCCCCGTGCACGATGTTTCCCGAGGCGTCGTCCACCCAGATTTTCACGCGCGCGTGAGTCAGCACCGTCTCCGAAATCGTGTGGGGCTCGAAGCTGGGATTGGGTTCGAGAGTAAGGACGTCCGTCATGCGGCCGTTCTGCGCTTCCCGCCCGTTCCATGTCGCGTTGAATGCTTTCCGCGCGGAGTCAACCAGATCACTGCGTTCCTTCATTCTTCGCTTCCACTTCGCATAGACGGCCTGCTGGCGCGGATCTTTCGGATTGTTGGCGATCTCCAAAACCTGTTTCCAGTCGTTCAGTTGCCTGCGGTAGGTTTCGGCGTCAACCGGTTTTCCGCCGTCTTTGAACAGGAGATGGAGCGTGCCCGTGCCGGTCGGGACGATCCGGTAGGTTTTGTCATCCGTAACCCGGTGCTCGGCGCCGGACATGACGGTGTGCCGCTCCACGCGTTCATATTCGTCGAGGGCGGCGTCGTTCCTGTGCACCGCCGCGATGATGCGATCGCCGAGCGCCTGCAATTCCGCCTCAGACGGCGCCGAGGACTGCGGGGTTCCAGCGCCCTGCGCTGTTGGATTGGCCTTACGGGTTGCGTTGGTCTGCGCCAGCCTCACCGGCGCGAGCGGCCCGGACGCACCGGCGACGCACGCCAGCGCCAGACCCGCAATGGTAAGTGTCCAGCTCCGCAGAGAGATCATTGGCCCGACCCAATGTTCATTCTACTCGGATTCCAAGCCTCGAATCGCGGTTGCAGAATCATTGTATCCGGCCGGATTACATCACCCGGCCCGCACGGACCACAAACTTACGGATCCGGCGTAGCTGCAAGACGGTGCGCGGCTTGGACTTAGAGAATGGAGAGCGTGGCATCACGCCCGCCGCGGCGAGACGCACCCTGGCGCGCCTTTCAGCAAGCTGCGGCGTCTATAATACGAATGGCCATGCCGACCACCGAAATCGCGGCGACCTCGCAAGCCAGGACGACGGCCCGCGAAGCCAGCGTCGCGCTGCGGGAAACCATCACTCTTGCGCTCGATACCCTGCGCGCCCACAAACTGCGCAGCTCGCTGACGCTGCTTGGCGTCATTCTCGCCGTCGCCACGCTGGTAGCCGTCATGTCCGTTCTGAACGGTCTGAACCTCTACGTCGCGACCAAGGTGGCGAATCTCGGCGCCAACGCGTTCATCGTGGACCGCATCGGCATCGTCACCAACCTCGAACAATGGACCAAAGCACGCAAGCGGCCGGTGTTCGATGCGACAGACCTCGACGCGCTGCGCAACGGAATGACGCTGGCGACCAATATTGCAGGATCGATACAGACGGTTGCCGATGTTCGAAGCGGTAACGAGCTGCGCGAGAATGTGACCATCCTCGGTGCGTCACCCGCTTACGCCGAAATCCGCGGCATTGAAGTTGATACCGGCCGCCTGCTCACCGACGTGGATGAGGACCATCACTCACCGGTTTGCGTGATCGGCGTGGACGTGGCGAACCAGTTCTTCGCGGGCACCAACGCGATCGGAAAATTCGTCCGCGCGGGGGCGGAGCAATATGAAGTGGTCGGCATCGCCACTCCGCGCGGAACCGTTCTTGGTCAATCGCTCGACAATTACATCATGATGCCGCTCAGCACCTACCGGAAAGGCTGGCTCGCGCCGCTGGATTCCGTGGCGATTTTCGTTCAGGCACCCAGTCCGGACCTGATGCCCGCGTCGGAAGATGAGGCTCGAATTATTCTTCGAGCGCGCCGCCACGTTCCCTATAACGCCGAAGATAACTTCGCCGTTATCGCGCCGGATTCGATCACCGGATTGTGGAATCGAATCACCGGCAACGCGTTTGCCATCGCCATCTGGATCACTTCGGTATTTCTGGTGGTCGGCGGCATCGTGATTATGAACATCATGCTGGCCAGCGTCACCGAACGGACGCGGGAAATCGGACTGCGAAAATCGCTGGGCGCCCGGCGCGTTCACATCCTGATGCAGTTTTTAGTGGAGTCATCGATGCTCGCTGCGACCGGGGGTTTCATCGGTGTGGCGCTCGCGTTGAGCGTCACCGTGCTCGTCCGTTCCACGACGCCGCTGCCGATTTCGACGCCTTTTTTCACCATCGCCATTGCCCTCGGGCTATCAACGATCGTCGGCCTCTTCTTCGGCATTTATCCGGCGATGCGCGCGGCGCGGCTCGATCCGATCGAAGCTTTGCGTTCCGAAGCGTAGGAAGATTCCGTGAAACAGGACTATCGGGAAAATCTGGCCCTGGCCGTCGACACTTTGCGCACGCACAAACTGCGCAGCGTGCTCGCTGTTACGGGTGTGACGATTGGCGTCGGACTCATTATTCTCGTCGTCGGGCTGGTCGCGGGCTTTCAGAACAGCATCCAGAAAGAAATTACGGCTGAGGGCATCAACACGGCTTGGGTCCAGCGATTTTCCGAAGGCATCGGTCAGAACGGGCGCCGGCCAAAGGAAGAGCGCGAGCGCAAGCCGCTCACACTCGAGGACGGCGAGTCGATTTTGCCCGCATGCCCGGCCGTGAAGCAGGTGGCCATCTCGATTTTTCAATGGGAACTTACGCACAGCGTCCGCTATCAGAATAACGAAGTGCAGGGCGTCGAATTTCGCGGCACTTTTCCGGCATTTCTCGAGGTTTATTCGAACGCCGAAATGCGCACCGGCCGCTTTTTCACGGACATCGAGAACGAACATCGCGAGAATGTGGCCGACATCGGCGAAAATATCGCGACCGCGCTCTACGGCGACGTGAACGACGCGGTGGGCAAGACCATCGTCGTGGACGGCTCCGAATTCCGCGTGATCGGCGTGCTCGAAAAGCCCCCCGGAACGTTCGGCATGGACGATGAGGATCGCCGCGTAATCCTGCCGTACTACACGTTTCGCAAGCTCTATCCGGCCGCGTATGAAATCTTCATCCGCTTCCTCGCCTATCCCGGAAAAGTGGATACGGCGGTGGACCAGGTGCGCGATGTCTTGCGCCGCCGCCGCAACGTGCCCTACGAAAAGCACGACAATTTCTTCATTCAGACCAATCGCGAAACGGCGCAGCAGTTCAACGACATCATCAAAGGCACGGTGATCGTGGTCGTCGTTCTCAGTTCAATCGGACTGCTGATTGGCGGGGTCGGCGTGATGAATATCATGCTTGTTTCCGTCACCGAACGGACGCGTGAAATCGGCGTGCGCAAAGCGATTGGCGCTCGCAGCGCCGATATCACCTGGCAATTTCTTTTCGAGGCCATGACGCTGACAGGGCTGGGCGGACTGATCGGAATTCTTTTTGGTGGAGGCGGGGTGGTGTTGATCCCGCTGCTCACTAAAATTAACGCGATCGTCACGCCGTGGTCGATTGTCGCGGGATTGGTCGTTTCGATCAGCATCGGCCTGGTTTTTGGCGTTTGGCCGGCGGTGAAAGCGGCCAGGCTTGATCCAGTCGAAGCGCTGCGCTATGAGTAGCACGGCTCGTTCCGCAGCATTTTCCGCTCAACTCAGGAGGACTCGCTGATGCCTTCCCGCTCGCAGGCGAATCATCTCGCACTTCTGCTTCTACTCTTGAGCGAAGCGTACGAAAAGAAAACGTGGCACGGTCCGAATCTCCGCCAGTCTATTCGCGGCGTGTCCGCGCGCGCAGCGGCCTGGCGTCCCGCTCCTGGTCGCCACAATATTTGGGAGCTCACACTCCATTCCGCTTATTGGAAATATGCCGTGCGCCGGCGCGTGCTCAAAGGTGCCCGCGGAACGTTCGCGGCAAAGGGATACGACTGGTTTGCCATGCCAAAGGCGCACGATGACGCTGAGTGGCTCCGCTGCAAACAGCTCCTCGACGACGAACATCGCAAAATGGTTGCCGCGATCGTTGGTTTGAGCCCGCGCGAACTTCAAAAGCATTTAAGGACGATTTTCGGCGTTGCCTACCACGACGTCTATCATGCCGGCCAGATTCGCATGCTTCGAAGGCTGCAGGAGTCGCGCGCCCGGCGCTGATTCCGCGATTTCCTCAATTTTCTCGAAAGTTATTTCTGAGCCAGGGTTTCGAACATCGCGTTCATCGGGCTGGCCGGATCGAGGCCGGCTTTTCCGTCAGGCTCGATTCGATACGCGAACCCTTCGGGGTCCTTGGCAATGCCGAGCATCATTCCCGCGGAAACCAAGTCTGCAGGCGAGGCGGGAACGCGCCCATACTGCTTCCGGTAATTGGCCACAATCCGCGTGAGTGCGTCCATTTCGTCCTGGGCCTGCAGAACTTTCAGGTGGCCCAGTGCGTTGTGGCGCAGCCTCGCGTCCGTCGTTGACTGGTAGACCTCCGTCCACATGAATCGCGAGTCGTCGCGCGACACGCCTACCTCGGTCACATGCGCTGCGAATGACTTCATCCACGGCGGTGCTCCGGGCGCATCTCCGCCTCGCCAGAACGCCTGGGCCGCGGCCTTGTTATTCTTCATATGCCAGTAGTAGATCGTCCCGAGATCCGAATAGAGCTGCCAACGATCCGGGTTTGCCGCAATCCCGCGCAGCAGAAGTTTTGCGCCGAGGTCGGGCCGGTCCGCGCCGATCGGCGGGCCTTCCGCCAGAAAAGTTCCGCCGAAACGAAAGGCGACCACCAGCCGGGGATCGAGCGTCGTCGTAATGTCGAGCAGCGGCGCGAGCAGATCGTAGTTCGCGTCCGGATGTCCCACTCGCCTGCCGTAATACTGCACTGTCCGCGTCCAGTAGATGTCGGCGAGGAGCGAATCGTAGCCCAGGCTCAGCTTCTTCAGCATCGCGCCTGTGGCATAGAGCGTGTCGCGCGTTTCGTCTTGAAGAAGATTCGTTCGCACCTCAGTCCGCCGTTGCAGCGGCACCAGCGCGAGCAGCAGCAGAGGAACCGCCGTTGCCGCGATGCGGATCTGGATTCTGCGCGCTGTCGCCGTCATTTCAGGTTCCGGCTCGAAAATATTGCTGAGGCTGCCAGCAGAACCGCGGCGCTGTAAACCAGCGTGTACGCCGTATTCAGCGCAATTAGCGATCTAGGAATCGCATCGCCGTGCGCCACGGCGGCGATCACGTTGAGATTTGCGAAATTGGGAAGCAGGTAATAGATCCCAGTTGCCGCTGCCTTGACTCCAACGCTCCCGGTCAGCTCTCCCACGCCGCGAATGTCCGATGCGAACGTGCCGGCGATGAAAAACCCGAGCGTGAAAACCGTCGAAAGCATCGGCGTCGAGAAGCACGAAAAGAAAAGCGCAATCACGGTCGCCAACGCCAGTTCCAGCAGAATAAAATACACGGCGATGAGAATGTGCGCGTCGCTGCGAACGAATTTGTGATTCACGTAGAGCAGCGCCGCAAACACTCCGGCGGCCATGAGCGCGGTATTGATCGTCAGAGTCAGCAGCAAGCCAAGATACTTGCCTGCCAGAAATTCCCATCGCCGGACAGGCTTGGCCAGCAGGCTGTAGAGCGTGCGTTTCTCAATTTCCTTGTAAACCAGCCCCACGCCGATAAAAATCGCCATCGCCAGGCCGAAGAACGAAATCGCCGTCAGCCCGAGATTGATGATCACTTCATGCTCGATGCCGATCGAAATCTTTCCGACGACCACCGCCGCGGCGATCATCAGCAGCGCGAAAAATATTAAATTGTAGAGAACGCGGTCGCGCACCGATTCGCGGAAGGTATTGAGGGCCACGACAAAAGGCGCACGGCTCATTTCACGCTCGCCTCCATCGCGTACGCTGGACCTTTCTCCTGACCGACGAGCCGGAAGAAATAGTCCTCAAGCGTCGGCCTCAATTGCGCGATGGAAAGAATGCGCGCGCCTGCGCAGCGAAGCTCGTCGATCGCCTCGTAGAGCTGCGCTTCCGGAACTTCCAGCCGATAATTCGAGCCCGAGGGCATGGCGCGATGCGCCAAACGCCCGGTCAATGGGCGTCCTTGCGGCAATTCGAAGTGAATCTCCATTCCTTGAACTTCAATCGCCATGATTTCGCGCGGCGTGCCCACTCCTTGCAGCTTTCCGCCCAGCAGCACCGCCACGCGATCGCATAGCACTTCGGCATCGGGAAGAATGTGCGTCGAGAAGAAAACCGTGCGACCCTGGCGTTTCAGTTCGAGGATGATGTCGCGCACTTCGCGCCGCCCGACGGGATCCAATCCCGAGGTCGGCTCGTCGAGAATAATCACCGGCGGATCGTGGAGAATCGCTTGCGCGATTCCCACGCGCTGCAACATGCCCTTTGAAAATTTTCTCAGTTGGACGTCGGCGGCCCCAGCGAGCCCCACGCGGCCCAGAAATCGCTCCACGCGTTCGCTCCGTTCCGCAGCGTCGAAGCCGAAGAATCGCGCGGCGTAATCCAGGAATTCCCGCGCCGTCAGATAATCGTAGAAATAGGGCTGCTCGGGCAGAAAGCCGACTTCCCGATGCATTTCCACGTCATCGATCGAGCGCCCGCGAATCCGCCCCGTGCCGGACGTCGGAAAAATCAGGCTCAGCAGCAGCTTGATCGTAGTCGTTTTTCCCGCGCCATTGGGCCCGAGAAAACCGAACACTTCGCCGTCGCGCACGTCGAAGCTCAGGCCATCGAGCGCGCGCCGCCATCTCTTGCGCCAGAAGCCCGATGGGTAGTCCTTCGTCAGGCCGCTGATCTCAATTGCCGGGGAGGCCATGAATTTTATTGTCAGGACATCGCCGCGGAAGTCAAATGCCGTTTTCC
>DASPVY010000148.1:0-4338 GCA_035622115.1 Candidatus Acidiferrales bacterium | reverse complement strand
TCGGCGCGGCGCGCGTAGGAGTATTCGCGATATGCCGGTGGCGATTCGCTGGCGATCGTTTCCAACTCGTCCCAGAACGATCGCACTCTCAGAAATCGTTTCTGGGTTGCGGCGTCCTTGGAAATCTCGAGCGAATGCCGCGGTGGGATTTCTCCCGATTCGATTACCACGGCGGAACATAACGCTAAATTGAACGCGCGCGTTGGGTCGGCTTCTGGATAAGCGGCAAGCAGCAGGGCGATTTCGCTGGCCGTCGGGTCGAATCCTTTCCACCAGTAACGATAGCCGTGATACGACACTGCACCGGATTTCAGGATTTGCGCGATCCGCGTCGCGTCCTTGCCCGTGACGCCGAGGATCATGTCTACGAGTTCGCGGATCTGAAACGTCTGGCGAACAACCGGCCGCAAGCTGACATATTCGGCTTCATCTTCCGTATAACGGACGCCGATGGTTTCAGGGAAGGCCATGCAGAAAAGTGAAATGTGAAATGCGCCGCGCTCTCGGGGGCGCTTATCCGATTTTCGACAGGCGCTCGCGCACGCGATCGCTGAGAATTTTTCCGTCCACTGTCTTGCCTTCGAGCCGCGCCTTCGCCGCTTTCACCACCGCGCCCATTTGCTTCATCGAAATTGCGCCCGTCTCAGTGATCGCATCCTCGATCGCCCTCGCCATCTCGGCGTCGCTCGCTCCAGCCGGAAGGTACGCTTCGATGATCGCGATTTCCTTCGTTTCTTTGTCGGCCAGATCCATGCGGCCGCCCTTCGTGAATTGTTCGACGGATTCGCGCCTCTGCTTCATCAGCGTTTGCAGCGTCTGCAGCGTCTCGGCGTCTTCGAGCGGCCGCATTTTCTCCACAGCCTTGAGCTGCAGCGCAGATTTCACCATGCGAAGCGTGCTCAAGCGCAGCTCGTCCTTCGCCTTCATCGCGGCCACGATGTCTTTTTGAATCTGATCCGCCAGCGCCATGCCCGCGCCTCCAGGTAACTTCTCAAATTGAAATTGCAGAATAGCACACGCCGCATCCGCGATGGCATTTGACAGATGCGCGCGCGCTCCGTACGCTCTAGCGCATGAAAATCGTGGTCGCCGACAAGATTAGCGAGCGCGGAATCGAGATTCTCCGCGCATCAGGCTGGACGATCGCAACTCCCGCAGCCACGGAGCTTGTCGCCGCGCTTGCGGACGCCGACGGGCTTATTGTTCGCAGCGCAACTAAAGTAACAGCCGAGCTCCTGGAGAAGGCTCCTCGACTTCGCGTCATCGGCCGCGCCGGCGTCGGTGTGGACAACGTCGACGTTGACCCTGCCACTAATCGTGGCGTGCTGGTCATGAATACGCCGGGCGGGAATGCCGTCAGTGTCGCCGAACACACGATCGCTCTGATGCTCGCTCTCGCGCGCTCAGTGCCGCAATTCAACGCCGCAATTCACAGCGGCCGCTGGGAAAAATCGAGCGCGATGGGAACCGAAGTCCGGGGCAAAACGCTTGGACTTATCGGTCTTGGCCGCGTCGGAGCCGAAGTGGCGCGCCGCGCGGCGGCGCTCGAAATGAAAATTCTCGCGCACGATCCCTACGTCGGGCCGGAAATCGCCCGCGAGCTCGAAGTCGAATTGTTGCCGCTCGCCGATCTATGGATGCGCTGCCACTACATCTCGCTGCACACGTCGCTCAACGCCTCGACCGAAAAAATGATCGGCGCCTCGTCGATCGCGCAGATGCAGCGTGGCGTCCGGATCATCAATTGCGCGCGCGGCGAACTGATCGACGAAGCAGCGCTCGCGGAAGCGCTTCGCTCCGGCCAGGTGGCGGGGGCTGCGCTGGACACCTTCGCGCAGGAACCGCCGAAAAATTCTCCTCTCATTAGCTTGCCCAACGTCATCGCCACGCCGCACATCGCCGGCTCCACATCGGAGGCGCAGGAAGAAGTCGGAATCCAGATTGCGCAGCAGGTACGCGACTATCTCGCGGAGGGCGTGATTCGCAATTCTGTGAATCTGCCGTCGCTTTCGGGCGAGCAATACCGGCGCGTGCGACCCTATCTCGAGCTGGCCGAACGGCTCGGTTCGCTCGTTGCTCAAGCGATTGACGGCCGGACCGCCCGCGTGCGAATCAGGTATGCGGGCGAGGCCTCGGAGGTGGGCACTCGTGTGCTCGGCAACGCAGTTCTCGTCGGCGTTCTGAATCGCGTCCTTGCTCAGGAAGTGAATCTCGTGAACGCGAAGGCCGCTGCATCCGCGCGTGGAATCTCGCTCGAAGAATCCACCCGGCGCCGGGAGCGCGGATTCCCGAACACGATTGAGGTGACTCTTTCCGGCGAGCACGAGCTTGCGGCCGAAGGCACGGTGCTTCAGGACACAGGCCCGCGCATACTGCGTTTTGATGGAATTGATCTCGAAGCCCCGCTCGAAGGTACTCTGCTTCTAACGCGCAACCGGGACGTTCCAGGCGTGATTGGCCACATTGGGACCGCGCTGGGAACGATGGGCATCAATATCGCGACGTTTGCTCTCGGCCGCCGCGCCCCAACGCGCGATGCCGAAGCGATCGCGCTCGTGCGGCTGGACGGCGAGGTGCCCGATGCCGTTGCCGCGCGCATCCGCGAGATTCCGTCGATCACCGAGGCGCGAATCATACGTCTCGATGCCCTTGCGCGCTAACCGTTCGGGTGGGTGTTACACTGCGACGTTCGAAAATCTCGCGAGAGATTCGTCAGTTTCGACGGGCACTCCGTCAACCAGTGTGATGGATTTCCCAGAGACCGCCGAAACTCGTTCGCCGGGCACCACGATGCCGACGAGACTCAGCGGATCCGCTGCTGACAGCGTGACGATTTCGGCGGACGCAGGACGCTGGCTCATTGCCCGCAGCGATTCGACCGCCACCGGTAGCGCGAACTGCTCGCCCAGAAAGCCGCTCACGAACCGGCCGCCCCGAATTTCTCCTCGATCTTCGAGTCGCCGAAATGCGATGAGCATTTCTCTCCAGCGCGGCACGATCGTTTCGCGCATCGTCATTTCGCGGAACACGACGCCGTATCGCCGCAGCAGCATCCAACAGATCGATTCAACTGCGCGCGAGTGCTCGGGATTCTCGTCGTTGAATAGCAGCGACCATCGGCCGACGCTGTCGCGAGGCCGCGCGCTCTGACCTCTTCCCTGGCCGGCTCGCCGCTTGGGATCAATCAAGGCGCGAATATTATCGAAGCCGTCGGCCGTGATGATTCCGGCCGTCACCAGTTCCCACAACCCAGACTCGACTTCCGCTTTTATTTTTCTCGTGCCCCGAACGATGTCCGCAAAAAACGACGCGCCGCGCTGCCGGAGGTAATTCAGAATTTCTGCTGCGCCGTAGCTGAGTCCCGCGGGCGCGCAATCAGCGGCGTGCGTGTGTCGCGGAACCATCCATTCCGCATCCTCACGAATGAAAAATGCCAGCGGCGCGACGCTCGTGGGAATCACCCGGCGAATTGATTCCGTCTGATCGCCCAGAGTCGCGGGATGCGGGGAGAGGCGGCCCCAACCTACCGCGCCGGTGAGGCAGAGATTGTCCAGACACTTCGGATCGTAGTTCGCAATTCGCCGCGCCAGAATTTGGTGCTCCCAGGCGTTCGCCGGCGCTTCGAATCCCTGAAGTTGCTGAAGCACTTCGAGCGTGCCGTGCTCGCCGAGCAAACGCGTCTCCGGCGTGACGTGCTGCCAGCGGAGCAGCCAGCGCATGAATTGGGCCGCGTTCACCGGCTGAATTTGCTTGCGCAACGCACCGAGCGTCATGCGGTGAATTCGCGCGAGGACCCGGCGCTCGCACCATTCGACCTGGCCGGCCGCATCGCCAGTGAAATTTCCGCGCAGCAACGCGCCGTTGGCTTCGAGCCGCAGAAATGTTCTCTCGATTTCTGAATCGCTCACGCCGAGAAAATGTGCCAGCGTCGCAGTCGTGAGCGGGCCAACATGCGCGATCCACCCTGTGACGCACGCGAGCAGTGCGTCCTCCCGCGACGCCGCGTGTGCTTCGATTGCCGGAAGTGTGGACTCGAATCGCGCTTCCGGAAAAATCGTCCCAAAAGCCACAGCTTTCTCGGCCGGCACCCAAAAATGTCTTTCGCCCACAACGGCTAGCGAAGCGCGCCTGCTCGCAACCAGTTCTTCGAAAAAGCCCGTCCACGCTGCAGTGGCACCGTATTCAGCCGGGAGCAGCTTCGATTCAATCGCTTGGGGCATGGCGA
Source organism: Candidatus Acidiferrales bacterium (assembly GCA_035622115.1). Lineage (GTDB taxonomy): Bacteria > Acidobacteriota > Terriglobia > Acidiferrales > UBA7541 > Palsa-147. The sequence goes on along the minus strand of DASPVY010000148.1, from coordinate 113 downwards.
CGACGCTCAAGAGCGCGTCATGCAACTCGTCTGCGTCGCGCACGTCCGGCCAAATCTCCGCGCGCACTTCGGCAATCGCCGCTGGATCAAGCCGCCCGATATCCGAAAGCACC
>DASPVY010000147.1:0-3384 GCA_035622115.1 Candidatus Acidiferrales bacterium | reverse complement strand
CGCCATCGCGTCCGCAGCCGCCGCGGCATCCCGCGTCGCCGAGAAGTCCGCCGAATTTGGATCTCCCGCTTGCCGGATTTTCGCCAATCCGAAATCGAGCAGCTTGGCCTGCCCGCGTTTGGTGACGAAAATGTTTGCGGGTTTGATGTCGCGATGAACGATTCCTTTTGCGTGCGCCGCTTCGAGGGCGTCCGCAATCTGAATTCCCAAATCCAGCAGCTGTTCGGTCTTGAATGGCCGACCTTCGATCCGGTGCTTGAGTGTCTCACCTTCGAGATACTCCATGGCGATGAACGGCTCGCCATTGTGCTCGCCGATTTCATAAATCGTGCAGATGTTCGGATGATTCAGGCCGGATGCGGCGCGCGCCTCGCGTTCAAAGCGCTCGAGCGTTTGCGCGTCGCCCGCTACTGCGTCAGGTAGGAATTTCAGCGCTACAATGCGGCGGAGTTTAGTGTCTTCCGCTTTGAAGACGACTCCCATTCCTCCGCCGCCGAGCTTTTCAAGAAGACGATAATGCGAAACGTCCGAGCCCGTATTGGGGCCGGCCTTGGTGCCGGAATCCGATGCCATGGCGCACATGTTATCGCGAGACTCTGCGCCAGGCAACGAGTCCCAATCCTAGCGGCGGACTTTTGCAGTTGGTGCGTTCCGGCCGGGTCCGAACGCCTTGAAGATTTTCTTCCGTCTACATCATGCGAGCCCAGACGTCTTCTAATGCGTAATCGCCACCGTCAGCCCCGTCGTCAAAATCAAATCGTTCGATTTTGTTCCGGGGATCGGATCGCTCAAATAGTGATCGCTCGCCGTCGTTTGCCATCCAAACCACTTGTTGATCTTCGTCGTGATTCCCATTTCATATGCGAACCGGTATTGCCCGGCATCCGAAATGTTCGGATAGAAGAGCAGTTGCTGCGTGAGCACGGTGGACTTTCCGAATTTGTGCATGAAAATGTCGCCCGCGGTGATCGCGGCGATATTGCGGCCGAGTCCTGTCGAATACGCCTCGCGTGTATAGTTCGCGCCGAGCATCAGGTCGAGCGTGGTGGTGTCTCGCTTGATCGCGTGCCAGCCCAGGCCGCCGCTGTAAATCGATCGGAGGTCGAGCTCCTGCGGCGAGTTGTATTCGTAATCGCCGCTGCCGAACACGAAGTAGTTCTTCCCTAGATTCCAATCGTAGGTCGCGCCGCCGCGGACATCGTCGGCCGTCACGCTCGAAACTCCCGCCACAGTGCTTTGTGCGTAGATCGAGGTGGCGTAGGCCGAAATTTTGTCGCGGAGGGTCGTGCGTACGGATGTGAATCCGATCGCGAGGTTCGTCGTATCGCTGTTCCCGCGCGCCAGCGCGAATCCGACGTTCGCGCCGATGTTCCAATCTTCCAGCAGGCCAGGATGCTGAATGTGCTCGTAGGCGTTTTGCTCGCTCTCCGATCGCACCACGCCCACGCTCGCCATGGGCACGCGAACTGAGCCCGCATTCGCCGTGGCGATCACCAAATCGTCGCCTTGCGTCGTCACCGGCCCGCTCACCACTTTCTTATCCGGCGTCACCACGTACACCGGTTTGTCCGTCACCAGTTCCTTCACTTTCGTCCAGTCAATCGTGAGCTCGCCCGCGTAGTCCGTTTTCAAAACCAAATTCTTGCCGTCTGCCTTCTCGACGGTCCCCGTGATGTGGTCGCCATTCTTGAGCGTCACCGTGTCGGCGCTCGCTGCGAACGCCGCTCCCAAAAAAATGACAATTGCACTGACAATTTTCCGCATTTGGATCCCTTCAGGTGGATTTAACCGGATGTTTGAGGCAGATAGTCTATCAACAGCTTTCGATCTCGCAAAGCTCGAATCGCGATTTCTCGCGATCGTTCATCTCGCTCCGATGCGCACGCGCGGAAGCAGGAAACCGGTTTCTTGTGCATGTCTTTCGAATGCGTCTCCGAATGCGGCCTTGAGCACGCGCTCTTCTTTCTTCGCCTTGATTGAGTAGTTGGTCAGCAGCAAAACGAACGCGGCCACTCCTCGCCATTCGCCCACCGCCAGCGCCGTTCCCGCAACACCCAGCAGGACGCCCGAATAAATCGGGTGCCGCATAAATGCATAAGGGCCGCTGCGAATCAACTCATGATCTTCTTTGATCACTACTTTGTCGCTCCAGTTGCGCCCGAGGCATATCCTGGCCCAAACCGTGAGCGCCAGCCCCGCGAGCGTTACGCCGATTCCAAGCCATTCAACCGCCGGATTCTCCGGAAAAAACCTCCATCCCAGCGGCCCGAATCGCAACCAGCTCGTAAGCAGCAGCACGAACGTGAGCGCGAGAATCGCCAATCTCAGCGCGCGATACGCGTGCGGTTCCGATGTCTTCGTCTTCGCCGATTGCAGGGCGCTCGCCACCCAATACACGCCCATCGCGCCCCAGATGTAGCCCGCGATCTCGCTCGCTGGCGGTACGCTCATGGCTTCCTCGCATTGCATTCTACGCACGTGTGCAATCCCGCTTTTCTCCAGTGAGATCGGTTCGCCAGGTAGCGGATGGCTTCGCTCTTGTACGTGCCCAGCCCCGACGATTCTGTATTCTACGAATGGAATCCAGATGTCAACAAGACGCGGCGTCCATGAAGGGTGGTGTAACAGATTTTCGGATCGCAGCAGGCCACTGCGCGCAAAGCGAAATTCTTCGCGCTGGGGCGCGCCCTTGCCCGGCTTCGACCTAATATCGATTGCGATTGAGGCTCAGACTAGAAATTGAAAACTACGCCGCCGTGCACGATCGGGCTGACCTGTCCGGTATTAAACAGCTCCGATCCGAGCGCATCGGCTCCAACTCGCAGCGATAGCCAGTTCAAGACGTGATAGTCCATCCCACCGCCGACTTCCCAGCCCAGTGCTCCCTGGCCGCCGTACGGCGTCTGGGGAAGAAAATGCACGTGGCCCACCAGCGCGTGGACAAACGGCTGGAACCGCGAATCATTTTCGAATCGAGCATGCAGGCCGCCGCCGATGAAGGCAAGCTTGGCGGTGTATCCATCCGTGCTGCCCACGCCGCCGAGCAATTGCCCCTCGATGCCAACATCGCGGAGAATGAACCAGGAAATGGACCCGATGAAGCCATTCAGATTGACCTTGCTGTTCGGATATTCATTGAAGCCGGTATAGTTGTATTCGACGCCGGCTTCAAATCGCGTCGGGCCTTCAAACACTCTCGAAGTGATGTCGCCATCTCCGCTGCCATCGCCACTCGGCAGCGGTGGGGCGAGCGTCGGTGAGGCGCTGGCGAGGGCTGAATTCGCCGGATGAATCTGGGCGTTGGCGATGGAAGATACAAATAGACTTATCGCGCAGATCAGCAGAAGTCGTTGCACAGGATTCCCCCTCCCAAGCTCCAATGCG
>DASPVY010000146.1:0-4907 GCA_035622115.1 Candidatus Acidiferrales bacterium | reverse complement strand
CCTACAAAACGCCGCGATCAGGCTCTGGTTCATCGCTGGCGGCTGTGCTAGGATGCCGGGTTGATTTGGGCGATGCCGCGCCAATACATCCCGATATTTATCTACGCCTTGCTCGCGGCCGCTTTTCCCGCAGTGACCCTGGCTGTTTTCAAATTCATCCGGCCGGATTCGAACTCCATCGGCGCAAAACTAGAGCCCTATGAGTGCGGTGTGCCCGCGGAGAGCGACTCGCGGGGCCGCTATTCGGTCCGGTTTTACATTGTGGCCATCCTGTACGTGATATTTGACGTTGAAATCATTTTTCTTTTTCCCTGGGCGGTACGCTACAGCGTTTTGGGTGCGTACGGACTGGCCTCGATGGCCGTGTTTCTTGGGATTCTAATCGTCGGGTACATTTGGCTTTATAAGAAAGGCGCTCTCGAGTGGGTCTGAGCGCGCCTCAGACCACCGCGTACGGACTTGCTGATTGCGTTGACCGTGTTTTTGCGGCTGTGTTAGAAAAGCGAGCTGGCGGACGCGCGTTCGAAAAGAACGCGGACCGCGACTCGCTCGATTAATCGAGCAAATGGCAAACGACCCCACGGAAAAGGATTCCCCGGGTACGCCCCCGAACGCGGCCGGTGGTGGCGATACCCCAGCAAAGCCGGCCGCTCCGGCGACGCCGCCTGCCGACGCGGGCGCGCCGCCCGGTCCGCCAACACCACCCGCTGTGGCTGGGCCCCCGGCTGCAACTCCGCCAGCCGCGGCAGCTCCGCCTTCGGGCGGCGCTGCGACGCCCGCGACACCCGCGACCGCCGCACCGCCTGCTGCCAAGCCTGTTGCGCCTGCCGGCACCGCTCCTCCGCGCGCCCCGACGCCAGCCGCAAAGGAAGCTCCGCCAAAACCCGTGCCGCTCGACAACGAACTGGTGCAGCGGATGAAGGCGCGATTTGGAGAGGCGATTCGCGAAGCGACGCTCGACCGCAAGCAGGCCATCGTGCTCGTGGACGCGGCCCAATGGCTCGATGTTGCGCGCTATTGCCGCGACGACGAGAAATTCGATTACCTGGTGGATCTGACGGCGGTGGACTGGCCGAAGCGAGAGCGGCGATTCGACGTGGTGGCCAATTTGTATTCGTTTGCGAAGAACGAGCGGCTGCGGCTGAAAGCGCACTTAGGCGAAAACGAGGCGATTGCGAGCGTCGTGTCCATCTGGGCGACGTCGAATTGGCTCGAGCGCGAAGCATTCGACATGTTCGGGATTCAGTTCGACGGCCATCCGGATTTGCGGCGCATCCTGCTGCCGGAAGAATGGCAGGGCTATCCGTTGCGGAAAGATTACGACATTTTGAAGCAGGACACCGCCTGGGTGCGAGAGAACCTGAAAATCGAGAGCGGCCAGTAGATGAGCGATTCGCGTATGACCGATTCGCGGCCGGCGGAGACCACGGTTCTCGGCGCCGACGAAATTATTATCAATATGGGGCCGCAGCACCCGTCGACGCACGGCGTATTGCGGGTGAAGCTGAAGCTCGACGGCGAGCGCATCATCGATTCCGAGTGCATCATCGGGTATTTGCACCGCGGGGTCGAAAAGATCGCGGAGCATCGCAGCTACCAGCAATTCGCGCCGTACGTGGATCGGATGGACTATGTTGCGGCGGTTTCGAACGGGCTCGGCTATTGCGAGGCGGTCGAAAAGCTGCTCGGAACCGAAGCGCCGCCACGAGCGCGCGTGGTGCGCACGATTCTGACGGAGCTGCAGCGGATCGCGAGCCACTTGCTGTGGCTTGGAACGCACGCGCTGGATATCGGCGCGCTGACGCCGCTTTTTTATTGCTTCCGCGAGCGCGAAGAAATTCTGAAGATTTTCGAAAAGTATTGCGGCGCGCGGCTGACAACCCACGCGTTTCGAATCGGCGGCTTGCAGTACGAAACGTACGACGGATTCGAGGCTGAAGTTAAGCGCTTCTGCGACGATTTTGCGAAGCGCATGGATGAATACGAGCAATTGCTGACGGAAAATCGCATCTGGCTGGGGCGCACGAAGGGAATCGGAATCCTCAATTCGGCCGACGCAATCGCGCTGGGGGTCACGGGTCCGGTGTTGCGAGCAAGCGGAGTGCAATGGGACATCCGCAAGGCCATGCCGTACGCGGCCTACGATCAATACAAATTCGAGATTCCCACGGGCAAGACGGGCGACACATTCGATCGTTACATCGTGCGCGTGGAGGAAATGCGGCAGTCGAGGCTGATCTGCCTGCAGGCCATTGAAAATATTCCGTCGGGCCCGATCATGGCGCGAATCGGCAAAGTGCTGAAACCGCCGCCGGGAGAGGTGTATCACGCGATCGAAGCGCCCAAGGGCGAGTTGGGCTACTACATCGTGAGCGACGGCACAACCCAGCCGTATCGAGTGCGGGTGCGGCCGCCTTCGTTTATCAATCTGCAAGCGTTCGACAAAATGGCGCGCGGCTCGCTGGTGGCGGACGTGGTGGCCATTATCGGGACGATCGACATCGTGTTGGGGGAAGTGGACCGCTAGCATTTTCGGGAAGCGACGATTTAAGCAAAGACGAATTAAGGACTTATGATTCCTTCGATTCTGGAAGCGACGCGACCGTACATCCTGCCGGTGATTTACGCGTTGGTGATTGTCGCCGTGTTGCCGCTGATGGCGGGATATATCGTCCTGCTCGAGCGCAAAGTGATGGCCCACATGCAGGCGCGCATGGGACCGATGCGCGTGGGGCCGCACGGTTTGCTGCAGCCGATCGCGGATGCCGTGAAGCTGCTGCTGAAGGAAGACATCATTCCGGACCAGGCCGACAAGCTGATGTTCTGGCTGGCGCCGCTGGCAAGCGTGTCGATGGCGTTGCTGGCTTACGCGGCGCTGCCGCTCGGACCGTCGTTTCAAATTGCCGATCTCGATGTGGGCTTGCTGTTCATTCTGGCCGTCAGCTCGCTGGGAATTTATGGGATCGTGCTGGGAGGCTGGGCGTCGAACAGCCACTACTCGCTCCTGGGCGCGCTGCGAAGCGCTGCTCAGCTTGTGAGCTATGAGACAGCGGCGGGGCTGGCGCTGGTATCGGGCCTGCTGTTTGGGGGATCGCTTTCGATGAAGGCGCTGGTGGAAGCGCAGGACCAGACGGGAGTGTGGTTCATCTTCGTGCTGCCGATCAGTTTTTTTATTTATATGGTGGCATCGATTGCGGAGACGAATCGCGCGCCGTTCGATCTGCCCGAAGCGGAATCGGAGCTGGTGGCGGGCTACATGACGGAGTACAGCGGCTTTCGGTGGTCGCTCTATTTTCTGGCCGAATACGCCAACATGATCGTCGTTGCCGGAATTGCGACGACGCTGTTTCTGGGAGGCTGGCTGCGGCCGCTCGCGAGCATCCATTTGCATCTTCCCGGCACATCGGTTGAAGCACTCGATACATTGCCGGCGCTGATATTCCTAGGGCTCGCCGCGTGGTGCTTCAAGCTCGCGACGCGACAGGCTGTGCCGGTGCAGAAGATGGTGATGTTTGCCTTCGTGGGCCTGATGGCGATTCTTGCGGTGGTAATGGCGTGGGCGCTGGTGACGCCGTTCATGGCGGGAATTCACGGCGCGTTCTGGTTTATAGCCAAAATTCTGGCGTATCTGTACGGGTTTTTGTGGTTCCGGTTTACATTTCCGCGCTATCGCTTTGATCAGTTGATGAGGCTCGGATGGCAATTCCTGATTCCGCTGGCGCTGGTGAACCTGCTGACGGTGGCGGTAGGACTCGTACTTCATCAGCAAGCGGGATGGTGGCTGCTGTGGTCGGCGATACTTTCAAACGGACTGACGCTCGCGTTTGCGGGGTGGCTGCTGATGGAGAGCGCGGCGAAACCCGGAAACGAAGCCGAGCGCCTGCAAGCGACGGCGGCAGGGAGCGAGGGGAAGTAAGTGACGCTGGATTCGGTGATTTTTTATTTTTTCGCGACGCTGGCGGTGGTTTCGGCGATCGTGATGATCACGCGGCGGAATGCAGTGCACAGCGCCGTTTTTTTGATCTCCACGCTGCTGGCCACGGCGGGAATATTTCTTCAGCTGCAAGCGGAATTCCTGTTTGTCGCGCAGATTATTTTGTACGTCGGCGGAATCATGGTGCTGTTTATTTTCGTGATCATGCTGGTCAATCTGGACGTGGCGGCGCGGCAAATCCAGTTCAATCGCCAGACGTGGGTGGGGGGAATTCTGGCGATCGCGCTGGGCGCCGAGGTTTTCATGGCGTTCCGGCTGGGAACCGGCGCGTTCAATTTGCCGGAGCGATCGGGGCGATCGTTGCAGCCGAACACGGAGCTGATCGGCACGGCGCTTTTCCAGCGCTACATGCTGCCGTTTGAGCTGGCCTCGATTCTGCTGCTGGTGGCGATGATCGGCGCGGTGGTTTTATCGAAGAGGAAAATTTGATGCCCACGACGAGCCATTACCTGTATTTGAGTCTGGCGCTCTTCACCATCGGCGTGATCGGCGTGCTGACGCGCCGCAACGTGATCATCATTCTGATGTCCATCGAGCTGATTTTGAACGCAGTGAATATCAATCTGATGGCCTTCTCGCGGATCTGGGGCTCGGTGGATGGCCAGGTGTTCGCGATTTTCATCATCACCGACGCGGCCGCCGAGGCTGCGGTCGGACTTGGGATCATCATCGCTTTCTTCCGGAACCGCGAGACGGTGCTCGCCGACGAAATGGACATGCTGAAGTGGTAGCCACGGAGCGGAATTGAACGCAACGCCGTTGCCATTTTTCCTGGATCACATCTGGCTGATACCGCTGTTTCCGCTGGCGGGCGCCGCGGTGATGTTCTTCATCGGGCGCCGGCTGGCCAATTCAGCGGTGAATGTGATTTGCTGCGGCACGGTGGCGACGTCGTTCGTTTTCGCGGTTGGCG
>DASPVY010000145.1:0-10311 GCA_035622115.1 Candidatus Acidiferrales bacterium | reverse complement strand
GGCTGCGGCGGCGAGAATAAGTTTACGCTTGTCGGGCACGATTGGGGCGGCGTAATCGCCTGGGCTTTTGCGCTCGCTCATCCGGACTGGCTCTCGCGGCTGATCATCATCAATGCGCCGCACCCGGCCGCCTTCCAGCGCGAGCTGGCGCACAATCCCGCGCAGCAGAAAGCCAGCGAGTATATGCAGTTTCTTCGCAGCCCGATTGCGGAAACAGCGCTCGCAGCCGAAAATTTCAGCCCGCTGACGCAGCTCTTTCTCGCGGAGGGACTCGAACGCGGCTACTTTACGGAAGCCGATCGCGCGGCCTACATCGCAGCGTGGTCGCAGCCGGGCGCGCTGACCGGAGCTCTGAACTATTATCGCGCCGCGCCGTTTCACGCCGTAAGCGAAGAGCTTCCCAGCGCCTCCGCCATGATCCCGGGCGCGCTCTCGTGGAAGGTTCAGATACCCACGCTGGTCCTCTGGGGAATGAAGGACCAGTATCTGCTCCCAGGGAATCTCAACGGCGTGGAAGACTTCGTTCCCAATATCCGGTTAGAACGCATTCCGGACGCATCGCACTGGGTGGTGCACGAAAAGCCCGATGTCGTGAATGGGTTCATTCATGACTTTCTCGGCGCTGAAGTGGCTTACGCGCGTGCACGCGCTTGAACTCGCCGGTTTGAAATCGCGCTGAACGTCGCGGAATTCGGCGCGGACCGCATCTTGTCCTCTAGACGCAAATGGCCTTGAGCGGTAGACTCTCCGCCGCAACGAGGCTGCCATGCCACAGCCTCGAATTGATCTTTCAAGTGCCAAATTTAAGGAGAAAGCTATGCGAATGATGGTGCGGATCAAGATTCCAGCCGAGCCGTTCAATTCACTGGTAAGAGATGGCTCAGCTGCGGCAAAAACCCGGCGTATCGTGGAAGAATTGAAACCCGAAGCCATTTATTTCGGCGCAATCGACGGTAACCGCGGCGGTGTCATGATCATTGACCTGCCGGACCCTTCGAAAATTCCAGCGATCGCGGAGCCATGGTTCCTGAACTTCAACGCTACCTGCGAATTCACTCCGACTATGACGCCCGAGGATCTCGGAAAAGCGGGGCTGGAAGCGATCGGAAAGAAGTGGGGCTAGAAACGGAATTAGTGCGCCGAACGGAAGGTCAAGACCATTCCGCAAGATTGGCGGCGGGGCTAAAAAAGTGGGCGATTAGAATGGCTCTCGATTGCGGTGATTCGAGAGCCTTTTCCCGCCTTACAGATGCCGCCTGGAGCAGGCGAGACGCTGCGCTCCGTTCGTGCTATTTCGCTGGCGGCGCCTGGCCGCCCGCGTTCAGGAACGGTTTCAAGAAGCTCGCGAACTCCATCGGGAAAATAAATTTCGTGGATGCGCCCGTGCCGAGCACCTTGAGCGTCTCAAGGTACTGAAGGCTCATGGTGTTGGTGTCGAGCGTCTTGGCGACCTCAAAAATCTTTCCCAGAGCGAGTGCGTAGCCTTCGGCACGCAAAATCGCGGATTGTTTGTCGCCTTCGGCTTTCAAAATGGCGGATTGCTTCTCGCCGTCCGCCACCGTAATTTTCGCGGTGCGGTCGCCTTCCGCGGCGGTCACCATCGCGCGGCGGCTGCGTTCCGCGCTCATCTGCTTGGTCATGGCGTCCTGAATATCCTTGGGCGGATCGATTTCGCGAATCTCAACCGAAGTCACTTTGCCGCCCCAGCGCTCAGTCACTTCGTCGAGCTTGCCCCGCAGCGTGGTATTGATTTCCTCGCGCTTGGCCAGCACGTCGTCGAGAGGGATGTCGCCGACCACGGCGCGGAGCGTGGTCATGGCGATGCCGCGGGTGGCGCCGCCGAAATCCTGGACGGCCACGACGCTTTGCACCGGGTCGGTCACCTTCCAATACACGAGAAAGTCAATGGATATGGACGCATTGTCCTTGGTAATGCAGGTCTGCCGCGGGACTTCCAGATACTGTTCGCGCAAGTCCACCCGCGACGCCACGTCCACCACCGGAACCAGAAAAATAATTCCCGGCCCTTTCTGCCCGATCACGCGGCCGAAACGAAAGACCACCAGACGCTCGTACTCGCGCACGATCCGGATCATGTTCGCCAGCAGCAGCAGAAACGCGACGAATACGACTGCGACGATAACGAACACGATGGTGGGTTCCATGTTCGACCTTCTCCTTTCAAGCAATCCTGCGAACGTGCAGCGTCAGTCCCTCGATGGACACGACGGAAATTCGGTCGCCTTTGGCAATCGGCGGCGCATCGGCGAGCGCATCCCATTCTTCGCCATTCACCAAAACAACTCCGCGTGGCGCCAGCTCCGTCTTAGCAACTCCCGAAGATCCGGCGACCCGCTGTGTGCCCGTCAGGACGGGCTCATGCCGCGAGCGCATGACCAATCGCGCGACGTAGCCCAGCATGACGGCCCAAAGCAGCGCAACGACACCGATTGCCAACGGAGAAATCCGGAAACCCGGAACGCGCGGCAGCACCAGAATCGAGCCGAAAATAAAGGCGATCAGGCCGCACAGAATCAGGACGCCGTTAGTGGTCAACTTCAGTTCGAGGCCGAGCAGAATCATTCCGAGGATCAGCAGGGCCGCGCCCGAAATCTGCACGGGCAGATTGATCATCCCAACCAGCGAAAGAATCACGGCCACGGCGCCGATTGTCCCCGTGAGGAAGCCGTGGGGCGCAAAAATCTCAACAACGATGGCCAGCACGCCGAGAAGAAAGAGAACATACGCGACGGTCGGGTCCGTAAGCGTTTCGAGAATTCGCTCGCGGGCATCCATCGCGATCGCGCTCTGAGTCGCACCCGCAAGCGAAAGCTTCGCGTCGCCATCCCCGCGATGAATCGTCCGGCCGTCGAGTTTCGCGAGCAAATCGTCCACGTCGTTCGCAGTGAAGTCGACGGCGCCGAGCGAAAGCGCCTCCTGCGCAGTGGCGGACACGCTCTCGCGGACCGTGCGCTCGGCCCATTCGGCGTTGCGATGGCGGGCTGTGGCGATCGAACGGGCGTAGGCGGCGGCATCATTCACGATCTTTTCGGAGACCGCGCCGCCGGAAATGTAAATCGGATGCGCCGCGCCGATGTTGGTTCCGGGCGCCATTGCGGCGACGTCGGCGGCGAGCACGATGATGCATCCAGCCGAAGCCGCGCGCGCTCCGCGAGGCGCCACAAAGACGATCACCGGCACGCGCGCGTTCATCTCGCGCTGAATGATCTCGCGCATCGAGGAATCCAGGCCGCCGGGAGTATCAAGCTCAAGGACAAACGCCGTGGCGTTCTGCGCTTCCGCCTCGGCAATGCCGCGCACGATGAATTCCGAACTGGCCGGACCGATCGGTCCCGAATAAGTGAGCACAACCACGCGCGGGGACGGAGACGGAACCGCGGCGGCGGGCCGAGCGGCAACGACGCTCGCGCCCACTAGAACAAAAACAAAAAAAGGATGCTTCATACGCAGGAGGCTCGCTGCCGCGAGAGTATAGCAGACTAACCCCCTGAAGGCGGGTTGTGCGGGTTTGACTGTGGTGTGGGGTCCGTCGTCCGCGGCCCTTTCTCATGTGGGGTCCGTCGTCATGTTTCGTATCGTCGTTTCGCGTGTCTCCGATGCCGGCATCGATTGAATCTGCCGCGTTTATTAAGACGGACCACTCTCGGTTTTGGCCGCGGTGATTTTCACCGCGGTTTTCCTTTCCGCGGGTGTTTATCTCTCGCCGCACATTTCGCCCCTGCCGCATCCTCGCCCCGGTCCGTCTCACGCGCTCCCCGCATTTCGCATCGCCGCCAGCCACGTCGCTTCGCCGCATGCATGATCCATGACGACGGACTCCACATAACCCCGGCGGAAACATTTCATCCGCTAGCGTTTTTCATTCTGCGCGGCAATCCCATATCGTATTGCCGATTCAAGCGTCTCGATGTTTATATCCTTCAAAGCTTTAAACCGAATGCAATATCCGGTTACGCTCGCCTTGCCTAGTCTTTTTCCGTAGGTTTTGGCCAAGTACTTCCTATCTTTAAGACCAAGAATATAGACGGAGATTCCGGTTTTGTTTCCGCTCACTCCAATTTGAAAAAACTCTCTGCTTGTTCCATTGGCATATTTTATTGTGTGAGATCCGTACCCAATCGTGGGGTTGGAAACAGTACGATCTTTGCTGTCTTTACCATCGAAGAACCATAATTTGCATTCCGGCGACACTTGAAGTGTGAGCCGATGCAACTCCTGCATTTCACTCCGTTTTGGTTCCGGTTGGCTGGCAATATACTTCTTGATTTGTTCTCGCACGTTCATGTTTTCTGCTCCCCGCTTGCGCGCACGAGATTATACGGCGCTGGCGCCAAATGTCACGAATACGGTTGGCGTTTCGCCAACTGACCCCGTGATTTCGACTTGGCGATCCTTCGGGCGTCCCCTATAATTTGTTGCACTCTGGGGAGAGTCGGTAATTTTCAGCCGCAGCGTGCGCAGGAATGGCTGATGAAATTGGGTCATGTAATTGTGCTGGCGGCGTTCGTAGGCCTCGCCCCAGGGGTAGTGAATGCGCAATCCGCGAGCGGCTCGCACCCCGCGGATATTCTCATTCCCGTTTGGCAATCCCGCGACAATAATTTTCTTGTTCAACAGACGGACGCGGATTCCGCGCGCGATTCAACGGGTTCAGGCCTCGGCCCGAGCGCTCCTGAAGTCCATGTCCGCAAAACTCTGTCTGAGGATTCGTTGACGCAAAGCCAGAGATGCGCCGCGGGCGATGTTGACGGCAAATCCTGCAAATTTCATTGGACACCCGCGCTCCTCGAGCAGGCCGAAGATCTCACCGTCGAGCAGGTTTGGAATCTCACCACAAACAAGTGGATCTGGTATGCCACCACGCACGGCCACTGGTTTCAACAATGGATGCAAGCGGATGCAGGTTTCAGGTTCAGCCGCTGGAACGACTCTAACCCCGTCCTCGACGATTACGTCGGGCATCCCATGATGGGCGCGATCGCCATGGATATTTTCGTTCAGAACGATCCACGGGGACGAACGCTCCAGTTCGAAAATTCGAAAGCTTACTGGCATTCGCGTCTGTGGGCGCTCATGTGGTCGACGATCTATAGCTGGGAATGGAAATTGGGGCCCGTCAGCGAAGCGTCATTCGGCAATACCGGTTCGCACGTTTACTTCGACCACAACGCCAGACAGTGGACGAATGGGACAGGCAGCGTGGGTCTGGTGGTGACTCCGTTGGGAGGCTGGGTCTGGGCGATTGGCGAAGACTTCATGGACAAGGGCGTGATTCGCCGGCTCGACTCGCGCACATCGAACCCTTTTTATTTGTTCGCGATGTCGTTTCTGAACCCGTGCCGAGGATTCGCGAACTTGTTGCGTTATCACGCGCCGTGGTACCGCGATTACCGGCAAGTTCCCGGAACTCCGGCGTACACGACGCATACCGACCTGGAAGCGGGGCCATAGCTGGGAGAAGACGTCGCGCAGGTCCGGCGTTCCGGCCGGCATCGATGCGACCTTTGAATGTTGAATAAAACGGTCTTCCCACTTTGGCTTTTAGTCGCAAGGTACACATTCGAGAGAGGATGCATGCTGGCTGACGCGCTCCGCGCGGGCCAAAAACGGGGAACTGGAAGTGGGATTGCGGTTTCGCAAGCACCATTATCCCTTGAGTAGCGACGACCGCAGGGCACGTTGGCCCCCCTTGCGCCGGTATGCTATAAGTACTAAGCCTTCTTTTTTCTGAGGAAATTGTGCCGTTTATCAACTTTCCCGCGCGGGAAATCAACTGCAAGCTTGTCTATTACGGCCCGGGGTTGGGCGGCAAGACCGCCAACCTCCAGTGGATTTACGACCACACCGGCTCAAATCAAAAAGGAAAAATGGTTTCACTGGCCACGGAAACCGATCGCACACTCTTTTTCGATTTCCTGCCGCTTGATCTAGGCACCGTGCGCGGATTCAAAACACGGTTTCATCTCTACACAGTTCCCGGACAGGTGTTTTACGAAGCGAGCCGCCGCCTGATCCTCAAGAGCGCGGATGGAGTGGTGTTCGTCGCGGATTCTCAGGAAGAGCGGCTCGACGCCAATCTTGAAACGATCGACAACCTTCGCGAGCATCTCCGCGATCACAACATCGACTTCAACACCATCCCTTACGTGCTCCAGCTCAACAAGCGCGATCTTCCGGGCATCCTGCCGGTCGACGAGCTGAGGAAGCAGCTCGTCTTGAAAGATGAACCTGTTCTGGAAGGAGTTGCGATTACCGGGCAGGGAGTCTTCGACACTTTGAAGGAAGTCGCGAAGCTGGTCCTCAACGAATTGAAGAAAAACGCCTAGCCTGCCGGATTTTCGCGGAAACTTTCCACCGCTTTTACTTCGTCATCAAACGTGGGAATCGAGTGGGTTAGGTGCGTAACCTCGAGGACTTGGGACACGTGTCCAGTCGGCCGAAGAAGCTTCAGCGTTCCGTTCTGGCGGCGGAGAGTCACGAAGGTTCGAACAATCGTGCTGATCCCGCTGCTATCGACCTGCGGCACGCCCGCCAGGTTAATCAGAATCTTACGCTCGCCGCTGCTTACCAGAGAGCGCAATTCGCGGCTCAAGGAGTCGTTTGTTGCGCCAATCGTGACGCGCCCCTGAATATCGAGGATCGCCACTTCATCCTGGTGTCGAACGCACGTCTGAAGTCCCAAATTCACGCTCCTCGGACCGAACGAGGTTCCGGGAACTGAGCCCGCGCGCATTATACTCCCGCCGGGAGTTCTTGCCACAAGCGTCTGCCGAGTGAAGCGATGCTGCGCGTACGGCGCAGAATTTAGACTTGAAATAAAAACGGGAGGTGAGAGCCGTCCGGCTACCACCTCCCGGGGTGGGGTGTTGCTGGGTGGATCCCGTCGAAACTGGCTTACGTGTCCGCAGGGATCCGAGCTTCGACTGAGTTGCCGAAGCGTAATATCGGGGGAATAACACGGGACTCGAAGAGAGTCAACCCGATTGTTAGGATTCCGGGGCTGCGCGGCTTGCTTCCAGCGTTTCGCGAATTCGTTTCGCCAGTTCACCGCGCGAGTACGGCTTCAGGATAACGAGGCACCCAGATGATTCAAGCCTCGAGGCGAGGGTTCCGGCAGTGGTGTAGCCCGTTGCAAAGATGACAGGCAGCCGCGGTTTGACCGCGCGAATCCGGTCATACACGTCAACTCCGCTTAATCTTGGAAGCATAACGTCGAGCAACGCCAAATCGATTTTCCCGGCATTTTTCCGGAACAGTTCGAGAGCTTCCTCGCCATCGGTTGCCACAACCACGTTATATCCGAGGTGGGCGAGCGTTTCGCGGGCGAGATCGCGCAGCCCTTCATGGTCCTCGACCACGAGAATGGTTTCTGTTCCGCCGCTCGCCGCAATTCCGGCCGATGAGGGATTGCTGTGGACGCTGGAATCCCGGCTGACCGGCAAAAAAATTCGAAACGTGGTGCCTTTGCCTACTTCACTATCAACCAGCACCAATCCCCCGTGTTGCTTGACGATTCCATAGGCGGTGGCCAATCCGAGTCCGGTTCCTTTCGACGGACCCTTGGTCGTGAAAAAAGGCTCGAACACGCGATCGAGCGTGGTCGCGTCCATGCCCACGCCCGTATCCGACACTGAAAGAAGCACCTGCCTCCCGGGGCGGGCCTGGGGATTCTTGCGGCAAAACTCTTCGTCGAATTCCGTATTGCGCGTCCGGACGGTGATCAGGCCGCCATCCGGCATGGCATCGCGCGCATTCACGCAGAGATTCATCACCACTTGTTCGATCTGAGTCGGGTCCGCGCGCACCATCGCCAGCCCCGGCGCAAGATCCATTTTCATTTCGATGTTTGAGCCGATCACGTTGTCGAGGAGGCTCAGCGTCTCTTCGAGAATCTGGTTCAAGTCCACGTGCCGTGGTTCCAGCGTCTGGCGCCGCGCAAATGCCAGCAGCTGCCGCGTCAACGCGGCGGCACGTTCCGCCTGGAGGCGAATCTTCTCGAAACGCTTATGCAGGACCGCATCCGCGCTCGTTTCATCGAGGCCAAGCTCGGCCCAGCCGAGTATCGCTCCGATCATATTGTTGAAGTCGTGTGCGATGCCTCCGGCGAGCTGGCCGAAAGCTTCGAATTTTTGCGCTTGATGCAACTTCTTCTCCAGCGCGAGATGTTCCGTCACGTCCTCCACCATAACTTCCAGGCAATCGGCGCCCCTCTTCGGGTCGTTCCCCGGGTGTCCTACCAGCCGCACCGAGATTCGTTTCCCGTCTTTCCGCTTCCACTCCACGATGGCGTCTCCGAAGGCCTCGCGCCGCAATTGCTCGAGCAGACGGAGACGATCGCTCGGGTGCACGTACAGCTCGTCGGATAGATTGATCGCCAGCAGGTCCTCGGCGCTGTCGTAGCCGAGCATGGCGACGATCGCCGGGTTGACGTCCAGCAGCTTTCCGTCCAGAGTTACGCGATAGAGGCCGAAAGTCGCGGACTCAAACAACGTCCGATATCGGGCTTCGCTCTCACGCAGAGCGATTTCGGCGCGCTTTCGTTCGCCGATGTCAACAATGCTCCCCCGAACGAGCCTCCGCCGGCCCGAGGGAAGCACGCACAGCGAAACCTCGCAGGGAATCTCCTTTCCGTCTGAATTGCGAAAAACCCATTCGAAGTTCGAGACTTCGCCGCGAAGCGTGTTGTCGATTTGCTTGCGCACCTCTTCCGCGGACGACCGGCCGTCCGGCTGAATGGCCGGGCTCACATCCCACGGCGCGCGCGTGAACAAGCCTGAGCGCGAAATGCCGAACAGCTCTTCGGCGCAGTGGTTTCCATCCACGAAAACGCCTTTGTCGACGTCGAATACCACGATTGCTTCGGGTGCGTTTTCGACCAACGTCCGGTAATGATCCTCTCTTTCGCGAAGAGTTTCTTCGGCCCTCGTGCGGTCTTCTCGCATTCTTCGGTCTTCGAGCGCCCGCCGAATTGCGATCGAAAGCCGCTGGAGCTGATGTTTCAGTACGTAGTCACTGATCCCCTTTTTGATGCACTCAACCGCAAGTTCTTCGCCGATGGTTCCCGAAAGGAGAATGACGGGGATCGGCATCCTCAGCTTGCGCGCGAGCGCCAGGACGTCCAGTCCGTTCCAGTTCGGAAGGTTGTAGTCGGCGAGGATTACATCAAACTCCTCGCGCGTTGCGATGCGCACAAACTCCTCTTTTGTGGCCGCAATCGCCGGTTTATTGGTAAATCCCGCCGCTTTCAACGCGCGCACGGAAAGAGCCACATCGTCCGGGTTGTGCTCGACCATCAGCACGCGAACCTGCGCGTCACTTCGGCTCACACTTTGAGAATCGGCAGCCGCGGGCGCCGCTGCTTGTTCGGACCGGGACGACACGGTATTCGCGTCGCCGGGAGGCGGCGGCGACCGATCGGGCTCCTGTTGCGTCAAGGTGGCGCCGAGTCGTTCGGTTTCGTTGTTTGAGAGTAGACTCACGGCTTCGTTCTTGTCTGCTCAGGGCGCCGGCTCCGCTTTTCCGGATCCCGCGCTTCGGGCAATGAAACTCTCACAACTGAATTGCAATCCAGCAAGCTCACCGAAAAAGGGCTCGGTCCCAGTGCAAACCTCACCGTCAGCGCAGCGAGCCGCGAAGCAGAGGCCTCCACGCGTATATCGGCATGCGATGAGAATGTCTTTAGAAACGGGTGAAAGAGAAATGGAAGGGATAGTTTCAGTCTGAAACAGCGGCTTGCCACGGTTCCAGCGAACGCCGGTTTACCTTCGCCCGCTGGCTAGTTCGCTCGGAAAATCTACTTCGCTGCTTGCGAAGCGAAATATTGACCAAGAGAAGCGGTAAGCTCCCGCAAGCCGGTGCGCACGTTGGTCTGAAGCGCTTCGACGATCGCCGATATCGTTTTCCCGGTCGCCGGCTCGTCGTGCGAGTACGTCTGCGTCCAAACCACGGCGCCTGCCTTCCGGTCAAACAGTTCCAACTGGAGCGAGAATTGCGCCCCCACCTGCGCGGTGTCCAATTCGTTGAACGCCAATAGGCGCCCGCGCAAAATGAAATCTCCGCGAGCACTGCTTGAGATGCGCTCGACCGTGCGGTATTGCCCGGAAGCGCGCAGCGATTCCAGGAGCATGTTCTCGACCATTTCCGGCGGCGGCTCGGCCCAGCGGTGGTCGTCGTAGGCTCCCAGCTCCACGGATCCATTGCTGTAGACGAGCCGATCGTCGCGGAAGAGATTTGGCGCCGAAATCTGTCCGAGAATCAGCGTTACAGGATAAGGCGCGCCGCCGGCGGGCG
>DASPVY010000144.1:0-3113 GCA_035622115.1 Candidatus Acidiferrales bacterium | reverse complement strand
GTAGCTGCCTCTTAGAACCTCGATATAATCGACATCCTTCGGGTCAATCTCCGGGCCCAGGTTGGCGGCGATATTGGTGTTGGGTATGGGAACGCCGTCAACCAGCCATTCGAACTGATGGCCACCGCGCATATGAAGCATGTCGTGGGTCACGTAGGCAGCCGGAGTGTAATCCGTGATCATTTGCAAGGCGTTCGTGCGGTCAGCGCCGGGAGTCTCCTGAATATCCTGCCGGTCCATCAGCGACGTGGGCGTGATCGATTCCACGTTGGCCACTTCGCCCTGGCCGGTGACAACAGCGGTTTGATTCAGTGCTGCGATGGCCAGCTGAAAGTGAAGAATGGGCGAAGAATTAGAGACGACTGTGAAAGTTTGCTCCGCAACCTGAAACTTGGGCTGAGTGACCGTGATCTTGTAATCACCGACCGGTACGGCCGTGAATGAAAACTCACCGTTATCGTCGGTTTGCGCGGTTTGAGACCAATCCGAGGCGACCGCCTGCAATTTCACGGACGCTCCCGATACAGGCCGATGCTGAGGGTCGTGCACAATTCCTTGGACCTTTCCAAAAATTGTGGCGAACGTCGCTGACGCAGACAGCAGAACAAATGAAACCATCACCGATAGCCAAATTCTGCGCATGGAATATCCTCCGAGATTCGATTGGGATTGCGCGGAGCTTGCGGACTAACTTCTTGGAGGCTCGGCGGGCGGAGGAAGATCGATTGACGAATCATTCAAAACGTCGCGCGAGATCGCGCGGCGCGAAGTTTGGAGCGAGGGAGCGCCAGTCAAAGCGGGAAGGATCACGCGCGGCAGTGGCGCGAGGAAGCCGAAATCGAGAGCGTGATTCGGCGTCGGAGCGGAGCCGCAATGTCGAGAATCGACCGGGCGCTGGGAGTGGCAATTCGCATCCGCTTGTGGCGATGTATGGGCGGGCGAGCTTGAGACTAAGCAGCAGGATTTAGCGCACGCCGACGCGCAGGCCTGGCCGCGTGCCACGAGCGCCAACGGCGCGGCGAGCATCGAGATCAATGCGAGAAAGGCTTCGAGACGCCGCATGACTCGCTGAGCCTAACACAGCCGCGCAAACCAGCAAAATCGCGAATTGCATTGCGCCGCGGATTCACGTTACGCTCGGCTCTTGATGCTGCCATTCAAGCTCATCTACCACGACCACTACGATTTGAATCTTGGCGCGCACGTTTTTCCGTCGCAAAAATATCGCCTCGTACATGAGGCCTTGCTGACGGAAGGTGTTGCCGATGCGTCGGATTTCCTCACGCCGCAGCCTGCCAGCGACGAAGACGTTCTTCGCGTTCACGGGCGAGATTATGTTCACAAACTCAAAACCGGAACGTTGAGTTATCTGGAGGTCTTGCGCCTCGAAGTTCCGTATTCGCCCGCCTTGATCGAAGCGTGCTGGCTCGCAGCCGGGGGCTCCATCCTGGCGGGACGCCGCGCGCTTCAGGATGGCTGGTCGGCCAACATTGGTGGCGGATTTCATCATGCGTATCCGGACCACGGAGAAGGATTTTGCGTCGTGCACGACGTTGCAATCGCCATTCGCAAACTTCAAACCGATCGCGCGATCGAAACCGCCATGGTGATTGACACTGATGTGCACCAAGGCAACGGAACAGCGGAAATTTTCGGCGGCGACGCGACCGTGTTTACGTTCTCGATTCACCAGGAGAACAATTATCCCTATCCAAAGCCACCATCGAACATCGATGTAAACCTCGAGGACGGCGTGCGCGATGATGATTACCTTGGGATTCTCGAAAAGAACCTGCATCTGGCATTCGAAGAGTTCCAGCCCGATTTGATTTTCTACGTCGCCGGAGCCGATCCATACTGCGAAGATCAACTTGGTGGCCTGGCACTGACGCTCGAGGGGCTGCGTCGACGCGACGCGCTGGTTTTGGATTACGCGCGCCGCCATCGGGTGCCGCTCGCGATTACACTGGCGGGAGGATACGCGCGGCGCGTGACGGACACGGTTCGCATCCACGTCGGAACGATACTCGCGGCGCGCGAGGCAGCCGGATTTGCCAGGATCCAGGCGCCACAGGCTTCCTGAACAGCGGCGGGATTGGGCGGGTCCGCGACCGCGACGTTCTAACGCTCGTTCGAAAGAACCTTGTCTACCGCGGTCGTCAACCGCTCTTCAAAAGCCTCGGGCTGATATCCATTTGCGCGGTATGCAATCTTGCCATTCCGATCGAGGATGATCACAGTCGGCAGTGTGGTTACTCGCAAGAGATCTTCGAGGCCGTCCCCGAAGACGACGTCCGCCTCCCCCGTCCACTTCTGGTCTTCGACGAATGGTTTGACTCGCGACTCGTCTTCGTCAACGTTTACCGAGGCGAACAGTACGTCGGTGCGGCCCAGGAAGGTTCCGGCAACGCGCGCAAAAGTGGGTTCCAGTTCGCGGCAAGGCGCGCACCAAGTGGCCCAGAAGTTTAGAACCATGACTTTGCCGCGCAGCGACGCAAGCGGGAAAGGTGTGCCGTTGATTTGGCGCAAGTTGAACGCAAAAGGATCCTTGAGGTCCCGGTTCTTATCGCGTGGACGAGGGACCTGAGAGAGCACTTGCTCGCGGTCGAAGGCACGAAGAAGCGCTTCGCCGAGCCCCGAATCGCTGCCGTGCATTTCCCTCCAGAGATTGCCGAGATTCTTACGAATCGTCTCGCGATCGACGGAACCCCCAGGACTATTTTCCGGCAGTACAAAGGCATTTAGATAATGCTCGGCGGCGAGAGGAAGATTGTCCTGAAGTTCGGCGATGGCGCCGAGATGCTGCTCGGCGAACGCGTTCGGATGCACGCGATTGCTCGCATCGAAATCCTTGATGGCGACATCGTAGTTCTTCTGAGCTTCTTCGATCCTGCCGCGCAGAACGTACAGCGAGGTGCGCAGCTCATCCTGCTGCGTCTGCCAGTCCGCTGGCGACACGCGAGCTGACTTTTCTTCCGGCTGAACTTTCTCAACGCGATCAATTACACGCGTGAGGTAGCCCGATGCCCGGGTCAAGCTGGAATCGTCGCCGCGCCGCTCGAGAAGGTTTACGGCGACCATCATCATGTCCGAATCGTCCGGGTGAATCGCAA
>DASPVY010000143.1:0-3872 GCA_035622115.1 Candidatus Acidiferrales bacterium | reverse complement strand
ACTCCCGATCGTTTTGCTCCCTTGAAAATTTCGGGCGCCTCTGGAAAGAAAAATCCATGGCGGAAATACGTAAGCAGTTCGGGCTGGAATGAAACAGCGTCGCGGGCTGGAATCGGCTCGCCTTGTCATCACCAACGCCGTGGGTTAGAGTAGCCGCCTTCAACGCCCAAGGTGGTCGAAGAATGCCCGAAAAAGGCCGTAACCAACTGAAAGTTCTCATCCGCCGCGCCGCAATCCGGAAACGCGTTCAGGAAGTCGCCAAAGAAATTTCGAAGGATTTTAAGGGCGAGCGAGTTCATCTGGTCGGGGTTCTCAAGGGCGCATGCATTTTCTTATCCGATCTCGTGCGGGAGATCGATCTTGATTCCTCGCTCGATTTCATCGCCGTATCCAGCTACGGCAAGGGCAAGGAAAGCTCGGGACAGGTGCGCGTGAATAAGGATCTCGACAGTAGCATCGAAGGTCTGAACGTGATTCTCGTGGAAGACATTCTCGACACGGGCCTTACGCTGAGCTACCTGAAGCGAATCCTGCTGCAGCGGCGCCCGCACATGCTGAAAGTTGCGGCGCTCCTCGACAAGCCCTCGCGACGCATCATCAAGGACATCGAAGCGGACTATGTTGGCTTCAAGATTCCGAACGAGTTCGTCGTCGGCTACGGGCTCGACTATGCCGAGCGCTACCGCAACCTCAAAGACGTCTGCATTCTTTCGATGCCTCCGGAATAGCCGTGCCGCGACCCGTACTCACCACGCGTGATTTCGAAAACACGCCGGATGGCGGCGAAATCACGATTACGCCCGATACGCTGGTGACGCCACTCGCGCGCGACGAACTCGATCGCCGGCGCATTAGCGTACGCGTGGAGGAAGCGTCGCAGGCGGGCGCCCCCTCGAATTTCGGGCGCATTGTGGCCGTCGGCGCCGACCACGGTGGATTCGCGCTGAAGGAAGAATTGAAGGGCCATCTGCGGGAATGGGGCTACACGCCGCTGGACCTGGGCACCTCGAGTTCTGAAGCGGTCGACTACCCGGATTACGCGGAGGCTGTTGCGAATGCGATTGTGCGTGGTGACGCGTGGCGCGGCGTGGTGATCGATAGCGCCGGCATCGGATCGTCGATCGCGGCGAACAAGATCCCGGGAGCGCGTGCAGCGCTATGCTATGATAGGGCCACCGCGCGCAACAGCCGCGAACACAACGACGCCAATATTCTTTCGCTTGGCGCGCGCCTTATCCCGGCCGAACTAGCGCGCGAGATACTGGCGGTGTGGCTGAAAACGGAATTTGGCGGGGGGCGCCACCAGAAGCGCGTGGACAAAATTCGCGCGATCGAAGAGCGGCATCGAAAGCCGTAACACACTCTCGGCGCTGGATTTAGCTGATGCGCGCATGACGCCGTCGGAGCGGTCGACTTGGATTCGCAGCAATTTGAAAAGGTTATCCAGACGGTTGCCGAGGAAATTCTCCTCTACCTCGGTGGCTCAGCCGAAGCGATTCGCGCACTCGATTTTCAGGATATTGCCTGCCCGGACTGCACCGAGCGATGCGGGCAATTGTGCGTCCACAAGACGCGCAAGGTTGTGGATGCCGGCGCGGCCCGAATTTCAGCGGGCGCGGGCGTGGAATCGGTGGACGCGGAAGTCGCGCACCTGATCGATCATACGCTGCTGAGGCCCGATGCGACGCGCGATCAGATTCGCACGTTGTGCGAAGAGGCCACCCGGTTTGGATTTGCTTCCGTTTGCGTGAATCCGTGGAATGTGGCGCAGGCGGCGGAATTAGTGCGAGGAACGGATGTTAAAGTTTGCACCGTGGTCGGATTTCCGCTGGGCGCGACGCTGCCGCAGGTGAAAATTTACGAGACCGATGAGAGTATCAAGCTGGGCGCGCAGGAGATCGACATGGTGATCAATATCGGCGCGTTGAAATCCGGCCTCGACGATGTGGTGGAATCGGACATTCGCGGCGTGGTGGAAGCGAGCCATTGCGGCGGCGCGATTTGCAAAGTGATTCTCGAAACAGCGTTGCTGACGGTTGAAGAAAAGGTTCGCGCATCGGTCGCGGCGAAGAACGCGGGCGCCGATTTTGTGAAGACTTCCACTGGCTTTTCGTCGGGAGGCGCGACAGCGGAAGATGTGCGGCTGATGCGAGCCGTGGTCGGCGGCGAAATCGGAATCAAGGCTGCCGGGGGAGTGCGTAGCCTCGAAGACCTGAAAAAAATGGTTGCCGCGGGCGCGACCCGCATCGGCGCGAGCGCCAGCGTGAAAATCCTTGAGCAGGCGCGCGGAAATCCAGCCCAGCAGGCTTCTGCACGGCCGGCGTCCTATTGAGCGCTGTGGATCATTCTGCCCCGACCGGGACTCGCATGGATCCTCTCGAACTAAAAACTCCAATTGACGTTCCTGCGGAAACCCTCGCGACGCTTGCGGAGATTGGGCAGGAGATCAATTCTTCGCTCGATCTGGACCAAGTGCTCGCGAAGTCGGCGGAGCTCATCAAGCGCCTGATCGATTACGAAATTTTTGCCGTGCTGCTCCCGGAAGAAGGCACGAACCAACTCTATTTTCGGTTTGCGATCGGGCACAGGCGGGAAGTTGTGGACCACTGGCGCATCCCGTGGGGCGAGGGAATCACGGGAGCGGCAGCGGCCACGGGACGTGCCGTGCGCGTCAGCGACGTCACGAAAGATCCGCGATACATCAACGTGTTGGACGCCGTGAGGTCGGAACTCGCCGTGCCGCTGATGGTCGAAGGGAAGGCAATCGGCGTACTCGACATCCAGAGCCGGCAAGTTGACTACTTCACGCTCGAACAGCAATACATCCTGACGCTGCTCGCCACGCGCCTGGCGAGCGCCATCGAAAATGCGCGATTGTTCGAGCGCGTGCGCGGACAGGCGGACACGCTGCTTCTTCTCAACGAGGTCAGTCGCGAGGCCAGCTCGGTGCTAAACGTTGAGGAAATTCTGCGGCGTGCGGCGGAGCTGACCAAGCGCGTCATCGACTATCAGATTTTTTCGATTTTGCTTTATGACGACGAGGCCAACGTTTTTCGGCATCGCGTGACGGTGAAATTCGGCCAGCGAGTGCAGGAAAAATATGCCGTGCCGGCGCATGAGGGAATTGTGGGCGCGGCGGCCACGTTGAAGCGGCCGGTCGTCGTGCCGGATGTTTCCCAGGACCCGCGCTACCTGATGGTGAACCCGGAAACGCGCTCGGAATTGGCAGTGCCGCTGCTTTACAAGAACCGTGTGGTCGGGGTTCTGGATCTTGAAAGTCCGCAACTGAATTATTTCACCCCGGATCACGTCCAGGCGCTCTCGATTCTCGCCGGAAATCTGGCGGTCTCGATTGAAAATGCGCGTCTCTACCAGCGCGTGGCCAGCGATGAAGCGCGGATGGAGCGCGACTTAAACGCGGCCCGGCGGCTTCAGGGCGCGCTGCTGCCACGGGTTCCCGGCGCGGAATTTGGGCTGGATATCGCGGCGCGGGTGGTGTCGTCTCGTGAACTTTGCGGCGACGTCTATGATTTCCTGCGTTATGGGCCGCAAGAGCTGGCCGTAGCCATGGGCGACGTCAGCGGAAAGGGCAGCGCAGCCGCGCTTTACGGTGCTGCAGCGATCGGAATTCTTCGCAGCCTGGGCCCGCAAAAGCTTGCGCCCGCAGAGATGCTGAAACAGATGAATGAACTGATCGTGGAGCGGCGCATCGAGGGTCGCTTCATGACCATCACCTTCGCTACCTGGCATCGCGGCAAGCGTAAACTGCGCATCGCCAACGCCGGCCAGGAACAGCCGTTGCTCTTTCATCAAGGCCAATGCGCGAAAATGAAGCTCGAAGGCTTTCCGCTCGGAATGCTCGATGAAGTGAG
>DASPVY010000142.1:0-5601 GCA_035622115.1 Candidatus Acidiferrales bacterium | reverse complement strand
CCAGCCGCGATGCCCGCGGGCGCGGCATGAATCGCCACCGATCGCGCGCCCATCAGATCGGCCTCGAATCCGTTCGCGCGCAATTCTTCGGCAATCTGCTCAAAAATCGCCAGTTGCCTCGGTGAAAGCTCGACGATCAGCGGCACCAGCAGCCGTTGCCCCGCCAGTTCGCCCGCACGCCGCGCTTCCAGATGCTGCTCGAAGAGAATTCTTTCGTGCGCCACGTGCTGGTCGATGATCCAAAGGCCTTCGGCGTTCACTGCGACGATAAAACTGTTGTTCACCTGGCCGAGCGGTTTCAAGTCCGCGATATCTTCAGGCCGCGGCAATGCGCCCGCGGAATCTGTCGGCGCAAGGGCAGGCGCCGCTGCGGCGCCGGATGCACTCGAAGTCGCCGCCGGCGACCTCATCGCGACCGGAAATTCAATCGCATTTTCGATCCCAAATTGCAGGCGCTGCGCGATGGGCTGCTGCGGCTCGCCGGACAATTCGAAGCCACCGCCGTCTGAGTACGCGCCGGGCGTCGCGCTCAGCCCCCCGAGTTCAGCGAGAGAGGGAATAACCGCGCGCGGTGGTCCGATCGGCGCGCCACCCGCGTCTCTGCCTTCGCTACCGCCTGAACCCTCTTCGCCCGGCAGAATCGACGGCACTCGTTCCGCGCCGTTTCCTCCGGCCGCTGCGGCCCGTGCCGCGGGAAATCCCGGAATGGGCCGCGCGTTCGCGAGCGCGTGGCGCACGGCATCGCGAGTGAAATCGTGAACGAATTGCTGGTGCCGGAAGCGGACTTCGATTTTCGATGGATGCACGTTCACATCGACTTCGGAATAGGGCATCTCGATGAAAAGCAGCACAATCGGAAAAACGCCGGGCGGAATGATGTTGCGATATGCTTCGCTAATCGCATGCAGGATCAGCCGGTCACGCACCAGCCGCCGGTTGACGAACACGTAGATGCCGTTGCGATTCGACCGCTGCACTTCCGGCCGCGACACGAATCCGCTCACTCCGATTCGCGCAGCTTCCTCTCCCGGCTCCATCTCCGGCTCGGTGATGGCCGCGCGCATCGGGCCTTTCGCCGGTGGAATCTCCAGCAACTCGCCCAAAGCTTGCCCGCCGAATACCTGATAGACCCGCTCGGCAAGTTTCTCCACCGGCGTCGCGTTCAAAATTTCCTGCGACGGCGTCTTCAGAATGAAGTGTTTGTCTGGATGCGCCAGCGCATAATGCGTGACGAGCGAAGCGATGTGGCCAAGTTCAGTCGTATCCGATTTTAAGAATTTTCGCCGCGCCGGAACAGCATAAAACACATCGCCCACCGTGATCGAAGTCCCGGCCGGCGCGCCCGCAGGCTTCACGCTGATCAGCTTGCCCCCGGCAAATTCGACGCGAGTTCCCTGCTCGTCCTCCGCCACGTGGGTTTCGAGAACGAGCCGCGAAACAGCCGCGATCGACGGCAGCGCCTCGCCGCGGAATCCAAGCGTCGCAATCGAGAGCAGATCGTCAGTGGTGCGCAGCTTGGATGTCGCGTGCCGTTCGAACGCGAGCAACGCGTCATCGCGATTCATTCCGCAGCCGTCGTCGGTCACGCGGATGAGCCGCTTCCCGCCCGATTCGACTTCAACTTTGATCGATCGCGCACCCGCATCCAGGGCGTTTTCAAGCAGCTCTTTCACCACCGACGCGGGCCGCTCCACGACCTCACCCGCCGCGATTTTGTTCGCGACGTTTTCCGGAAGTATGCGAATGCGGCTCATTCTAAGTTTCGCGCCTCATCGTGAGTCGGCCTCGCGCTCCTTCTGCCTTCCTGCTTCATGGCCCGCACGAAGGTCCGCGTTGCAATCGGCGACGCGACAATCATCATCACCACCAAAAGCATCGCGAGCCAATGCGGGAATCCGAGCACCTTGATGGCCGTCAAGAGCACGAGGCCGGCGCAAACCCCAAGCGCGACGAGCGCCAGAAATTGCCCGCGCAGACTCATTCGCCGCATCCGAAACACCGCCAGTCCGATCGCCGCCACGAACGCGGACGCCAACACGACTGAAACTTCCGGTGCCATCGCCTGCATTCCCGCCAGCTTACTTCAGCCGTATTCCCAAGCCATCGAGCTGCGCTGTATCCACTTCCGACGGCGAATCCGCCATCAAGTCCTGCGCCGCGGTCGTCTTCGGAAACGCAATCACCTCGCGAATGGATTTTTCGCCGGCCAGCAGCATCACCAGGCGATCGATTCCCAGCGCGATGCCGCCGTGCGGCGGCGTGCCATACGAAAGCGCATCCAGAAAAAATCCGAATCGCTGCCGCTGCTGCTCGGGAGTCAAGCCCAGCGCCTTGAACATTCGCTCTTGAATATCCTGCCGGTGAATTCTGATGCTGCCCGAGCCCAGCTCAACTCCGTTCAGCACCAGATCATAGCCCTTCGAGCGGCATTCCCACGGAGCGGTTTCGAGCTTGTCCAAATCCTCTTCGACGATTCCTGTGAACGGATGCTGCGCGCTCACCCAAGCCTTTTCCGTCTCGCTCCATTCGAAAAGCGCGAAGCCTGTGATCCACAAAAACTCCCAGCGCGAGCGATCAATCAAATTCAGCTTATCGCCGAGATACAGCCGCAACTGGCCCGCGACGCCGAGTGAGGTGTCATTGTGCGGTATCTGTTCCTTCGCCGCGGCCGCGACAATCAAATCTCCCGGCTTAGCGCCTAGCGCGGCGCTCAATTCTTTCAATTTTTCCGCGCCCAGCGTTTTTTCAAGCGACGATGAAATGCCGTCCGCCGTCACCTTCGCCGTGTACACCGCCTTCGCGCCCGCCGACTTCGCAAATTCCGAGAGCTCGTCGAGCTGCTTTCGCGAAAGCGCCGCGCCGCCCGTCGCAACCAGCGCTTGCACGTTGCCCTCGATGTGCAGCGTCTCGCGCGCGGGCTCAAAGAATTTCGTCACGTTCTGCAATTCCATCCCGAATCGCAAGTCGGGTTTGTCTGATCCGTACTTGCGCAACGCCTCGTGATAATCGAGGTGCCGGAACGGGCCTTTTACGTTCGCGCCGATCACGCTCCACGCGCGCGAAATCGCATGCTCGATCGTCTCGAAAATATCCTGTTGCCTCGGGAACGACATTTCCAGATCGAGCTGGGTGAATTCCGGCTGGCGGTCGGCGCGCAGATCCTCGTCGCGAAAACACTTCACGATTTGAAAATAGCGGTCGAGTCCGGAAATCATCAGGATCTGTTTGAAAATTTGCGGCGATTGCGGCAGCGCGTAGAACTGCCCGTGATGGATGCGGCTCGGCACCAGATAGTCGCGCGCGCCTTCGGGCGTTGAACGCGTCAGCATCGGCGTTTCCACTTCGTAGAAGCCGAGCTCGTCGAGCGCCTTGCGAATTTCGAAGATCACGCGATGACGCAGAGCCAGATTTCTGTGCTCCTTCGGCCGGCGCAAATCCAAGTAGCGGTAGCGCAGCCGCGTCTCTTCGCTGGCGTTCACTTCATCTTCAATTTGAAATGGCGGCGTCTTCGAATTATTCAGGATCAGAAGCTCATTTGCCGCGACTTCCACCTCGCCCGTCGGAATCTCCGGATTTGCCTTTTGCCGCTTGAGGACGCGGCCCTTCACCGCCACCACGTATTCGCCGCGCAACTCTTCGGCCTTGGTATGCGCCGCCGCGTGTTTCTCTTTGTTGAACACCACTTGCACGATGCCCGCGCGATCGCGCAAATCTATAAAAATCAGCTGGCCCAAGTCGCGCCGCCGATGGACCCAGCCCATCAGGACGACATCCTTGTCGGCGTCATTTGCGCGCAACGCGCCGCAGTAATGTGTGCGTTTCAAATTCCCCAGTGAATCGAGCATGATCCTCCGAGCGACGCCGCTAGGCCATTCGCTCTCCCCGCAATAAGTCGAGCAATTCCTCCGCTGAATACTTCGCTTGCGAGCCGTCTTTCAGGTTTTTCAGCGAATATTGTCCGGAGGCGGCTTCATCCTCCCCAATGATTACGGCGAATCTCGCGCCCAGCTTATCGGCCAGCCCAATCGACTTCTTGAACTTCATTTCTTCCGGCGGCAGCTCGACGCTCAGCCCGGCGTCGCGCATCTGCCGCGCAAGTTTCACCGCCGGCACGTAGGATTTCTCGCCCATCCACGCGAGGAAAACATCCAGCCCTCGCGGCGCAGTGGCTTTCGCCGCGTCCTGCAGCGACAAAATCAGCCGGTCCGTCCCGATCGCGAAACCAATTCCCTTGGTTGGCGGCCCGCCCAGCAACTCGACCAAGCCATCATAGCGCCCGCCGCCGCAAACCGCATTCTGCGAGCCGAGACCCGGCGCCACAATTTCGAATGTCGTGCGCATGTAATAGTCGAGACCACGCACCAGCCGCCAGTTGATTTCGTACGCGATGCCGCGCAATTTCAATTCATCCTGCAGCCTCGCGAAATGTGCGCGGCAATCTTCGCAAAGATGGTCGGCAATTCGCGGCAGCTTCGCAATCGTCTCTTGTTCCGAAGTGACTTTCGAATCCAGCACGCGGAGCGGATTCGTCTCGATCCGCCGCTGGCTGTCTTCGCCGAGCTGGTTTTTCACTTTGCGCAATTCTTCGCGCAGCAGTTCCACATATTTCGGCCGACAATTTTTGTCGCCGATCGAATTGATGTAAAGCTTCGTGCCCGCAAGCCCCACGCGCTCGAAGAACACCAGCAGCATTTCGATGAGTTCGGCGTCGATCGCCGGCGCGTCCGACTGCCCCAGCACTTCCGCGTCAATCTGGTAAAACTGACGGTAGCGCCCCTTCTGCGGCCGCTCGCGGCGAAACATCGGCCCGATGCAGTAAAGCTTCACGTTGCCCGGCAGCGTCTGCATGCCGTGTTCGATGTACGCGCGGCATACCCCTGCCGTCGCCTCCGGCCGCAGTGTAATGGAATCCCCGTCGCGCTCGACGAATGAGTACATCTCCTTCGATACTACATCCGTGTCGGCCCCGATCGATCGCGCAAACAATTCCGTCTGCTCAAAAATTGGCAACCGTATCTCGCCGAATCCATATGTCGCGAAAACATCGCGCGCCGTTCGCTCGACGCGTTCCCACAGCGCCGAATCCGGCGGCGTGATGTCCCGCGTTCCCTTGATGGCCTGGAATTTCATCGCGATTTGTTGACTCGCTCTCGCTTCGAAAAAGTGGCTAGTGGTTAGTGGCTAGTGGGCCTGCGATCGACAGCGTCCTTCGAATGGCCGCCAGCATCTTCTGCAACTCAGTAATTCCCGCTGCAATCCCGTCCGCGCCTGCGCGATCGCAGTACCCCAACTCCACGCTCAGCAAAAGCTGTGTTTCCAGTTCCGCCAGCGATCCACTCGGATGCGAGAGAAAATGCAAATACTCTCGCGTTCCCTGCCTCGCTTGCCCTTCGGCGATGTTCGAGGGAATCGAAACCGCCGCTCTCCTCATTTGACTGACTAGGCCAAACTTCTCTTCCTTGGGAAATTTTGCCGTCGCCTGATAAACGGACTTCGCCAGCGCCAAGCCCTTCCGCCAAACTTCCAAGTCTTTATAGCTGCGCGCCCTTGCGACTCCGGTTCCAGCCATAGCCTCACATCCTCGCTCCACCACTAGCCACT
>DASPVY010000141.1:0-7679 GCA_035622115.1 Candidatus Acidiferrales bacterium | reverse complement strand
GAGTATTTGATTCGCGAGGACCAAGAAGACAAAACCGCAGAGCAGCGGCATGCGGACGAGGTATCGCTGGAAGCTTTCGGCCTGATCCCGAAAGATTTTCCGTTGGACGCCTTCATGCTGGACGTACTGACGGACCAGGTTGCCGGCCTTTACGACGCTAAGGGAAAAGAGTTCTATATCGCCGGCTGGATTCCCGTTGACGAGCAGCGCACGGTGATGGCACATGAACTGACTCATGCGCTGGTCGATCAGTCGTTCGGTCTCGACGAATGGATCAAGGCGGCGCGGCCGAACGATGATGCCGAACTCGCCCGCGATTCCGTAAGCGAGGGATCGGCAGTGGCCGCGATGTTTGATTACACGCTTCTCGATCAGCACCTCGGAATACGGGAACTTCCCGACGTGACCGCGATGATTCGCGAAGGCGCGGTTGGCGAGATGGCGAACGATCCAAACTTGTCAAAAGCTCCGAACGTCATTCGCGACGAATTGCTCTTCCCGTATTTGGAAGGAACCGCTTTCACGCAGCAATTCTTGAAAGCAAATACGGGCTGGAAGGATCTGCCCAAGCTATTCGAGAATCCGCCGGTATCCAGCGCCCAGATCATTCACCCGGAACTTTATCTGAAGGGCGTCAAGCCTGAAGCGGTGACACTGCCGAAGTGGAACGGGCTCGTGCCGGAGGATTGGAAACTGCTCGAAGAAAACGTCCTGGGGGAGTTCGGTTTGCGCGAAGTCTTCAAGCAGTTTGTGGGGGACGAATTGGCGGCGCGCACGGCGCCCTCTTGGGCGGGCGACCGCTACGCAGTTTTTGAAAATAAAAAGGCGAAGACGGCCCCGCTGGTGCTCAAGATTCACCTCGATAGCGTGGACGATGCGGCGATGTTTTTTGGGAAGTACAGTGAGGCGCTGGAATTCAAGTACAAAACGCGGACCGAGTTGCTCCGCCGGCCCAATTATTTTCAGTTTAAAACAGACGACGGAAAAATCTTTTTGCGATGCCTGGCGAGCGACTGCTTGTCGGTCGAAATCGCCGATCGAGAGACCTTCGACAAAATCAATCGCGCGATCGGCTGGCCGCCTGCCCCGGCGGAAGCGGAACAGGTCGCTCCGAAGCAGTCTGTGACCCAGAGTGTGCAGAGCCCGGCAGGCGGGGAAGCGCACTCCGTTTCGTTCTGATTGGTATTTGCTTATGCGGCCTCGCGCCGGATTACCATCAGCGTGAGGTCATCGAACGGTCGAGCCCCGGCAGAATACGTCTTGACGTCATTCAGGAACGCGTCCGAAAGCGCAACCGGGTCTAGCCGGCGGTTGGCCTCAGCGAATTCCCGCAGTCGGCTCTCCCCGTATTCGACGCCGTCCTGTCCGCGCAACTCCGACAGCCCATCGGTGTAAAGAATCAAGCTGTGGTCGGGATCGAGCCGCACGTTTGTCGTTGAATACCGCGACGATGAAAACATCCCGAGCGGCAGCCCAGTGGCGCCGATAGCGCTGGCTTCGCGGCAACCCGAAAGCCAGACCGGTGGATGACCGGCATTGCCGATTTCAACCCTGCCGTCGGCGGTGGCGCGGCCGCAAACGAGCGTGGCATAAAGGCCATGATTTGTGCTCTTGCAGAACAAGCGATTGGCCATCCCGAGAACTTCGGCGATCGGCTGGTGCGTGGGGATCAGTGAGCGGAACATTGCGTGCAACTGGGCCATCAACATCGAGGCTGAGATCCCTTTGCCGGATACGTCGCCGAGCAAGAATACGAATCCGCCTTGGCCGTTGCTGGAATGAATCACATCGCAGAAATCACCGCTGACCGGCCCGGCCGGCTGATACCGATAATGGATGTGCCAGCCGGGGATTCGAATCTCCGCCGGAGGCAGCAGAGTCCTTTGAATACTCGCTGCCGTTTCGACGTCGCGCTCATGCGCGCGGCGCTCGGGCTCGGAGAGATGATCGAGGCAGAAACGCACGAGCGGATCTGCGGTCAAGCGATCGAATTCGACTGAGTCGTGGCACGATTCACAAATTCCGAATGTGCCGGCGCGGAGTCGCGCAAGCGCGGAATCCACTTCCGCGAGAAGGCCGGTGAGATTCTGATCCGGCGAAATCTCGATAGCGGAAACGAGTTCCTCGCGGCGAGCTTCGAGTTCGTTCGTGAAATGCGCATCGCCGATGGTGGCCATGTCGTCCTCCGAGCCAAGTTTCGCCCACGCCAGTTTCCCGCGCCATCCGAAATGTACGGCCAAAACCACCAGTTCCGGATGCTATTTGGATTCTCCGGCGCCTGGGCGCGATTCAGTGAAATCCGGCGGCCAGAGCCGGGAGGCGCGAGGCTTGCCGCACTTTAACTGGAGCCGGCTCATGCGCTTGCCGAGCTCGGTGCGCAGCCCAATGGTGCAATCCGGCGAGGCCGAGCCGAACGTTCGCGCGCGACGCAGCTCACGCAAGGCCTCGTCGATCAACTCCGCAGCGCGAAGGGGCTGGCGTGCGCGGTGCTCGTAATATTTTGCGAGTTCGACGTAGGCTTCGAGCCCCACGCGCGTGGCGCCGCGCAAATCCATCCAAAGCGAAATGGCGCGCGCAAAATCACCTTCGCGTTTTGCGAGCCGCGCGAGCGCGGCCCGCGCCGTGCCATCGGCAGGTTGCGGCAATTCTCGCGCAATTGCGTGGGCGTAGAGATCGCGGGCGCGCGCAGATTCGCCTCGCTGATCGCAAATTCGGGACACGCCGAAAATTTCAAGCACGTCCGTACTCTGCGATTCCGGGGCGGCAAGCAAGGAACAAACGCGGCCCGCAAGCGCCGCGAGGCCCACAAGGTCCATCTGATTGTGATAGAAGACGGGGACCAGAGACTCGACGGAGCCGCCGCGCAGATAATCGAAATAAATTTGCGGAATCAAATCGGACACGATATCCGAGCCGCGATTGCGTCCGAGAACGTGCCGCTCGAGTTCCGACAACCGCACGGAACCGATCCGCTGCCGCCACAAGTGCCGCGCAGGATGGAGCAGGTCAAGATGCGCCCGCGGAGGCTTGACTGAAATGGATCGCGTCATTCGATAGCGCGTTTCGAGCAACGGCCAGTCAAATGATTTGCCGTTGAAAGTTACGAGGACGCGCCGCTCCGCGAGCCGCTCTTTCAGCGCGATGAGCACGGAATGTTCCTCGCTGTGATCGCGCATGAAAAATTGCTCGACCTCGAGGCCGCCCGCGTCCCACCAAGCGATGCCGATCAGAAATGCGTAAGTGCCGGTGCCGCCGGAAAGTCCGGTCGTCTCGGTATCGAGAAACAGCCAATTTCGAGGATCGGCGGCTTCTTCGGGAGCGCCGGGCGCGATTAACCGAACTGAGGGCAGCGCGACATCGCACGGAGGCGGATCGGAGAACCAGCGCCGCAGCGCCAGATGCTCGCCGAAGCGCGTTTTTTGGGGAGAGGCGCCAACGAGACGCGCGAGATGCTCCGCGCTCTGCGGAATCGCGGTGGAATAGCCTGGCGTTGCCGGATCCTGGCGCTTGCGTTTGGGCTCGGCCGTGCGAGCGGGCTTCAAAGCCGACAGGCGATTGAATTGATCATCACGGATCGAGGCCATGGGCGATTCGTATCCTATCGGTCCGGCGAAATGCGCGAAAGAATCGCAAGCGCAACATCTTTTGCTTTTTCGGCTGTCTCGCCCGAAGGCCCGACGCACGACGGACAGCCATTTGTGCAGGGACAGGCCGAAATCAATTCACGCGCGCGCCGCAACAGGAAATCATAAACGCGAAACAGAGGCTCGCTAAAGCCGATGCCGCCCGCGTAGGCATCGTAGAGATACAAATTTGGCTCGAAATAGTCGCGCGGCGCGTTCGGATTGACGGCAAGCTCCGCATTATTGTCCCAGTCCGCGGCGACGCCCGCAGCCGGCGGCCGCTCGCCCATCGCGGTGCCGAGATCGCGCGGATCGCACATCAGGAGGAGTGAGGCCATCGATTCGAGCGCGCGCAGCAGACCGAACATTCCGGCCTGACGATCGGACAGCGAAAAATCGAGGCTGGCGACGAGCGAGCGGTCGAGCGTGATCCAAAACGCCGTGGTGTGCATTTCGTTCTCCGGAAGTTCCAGCTTTCCGGAGCCGACATTTTCATTGGTGAAGAACTTGATTTTTTTGAAGCCGACGACCTGTGAGCGAACGAGCACGTCGCCGTGGGCGCGCGATGCCGGACCGGCAATGGCATCCTCCTCGGCAATTTCAAGGACGCGCACCTGCGTATACCGGATCGCGTCGGTGAAATAGTCGACGTTGACGCGCCGGACATATGCCTTGCGCTTGTCGAAGTCGAGGTTCTCGACGTGATATTGCTGGCCTTGGTGAATGTAGATGGCTTTCGGGTGCACGGTGGTGAGCGCGCTCGAAAAATCGACTTCGCCGATAACTTCCGGTTCGCCGGATGGTCCATCGGTCGAAGATTCGCCGCCGGAGATATCGATGATTACGAAATTATCCGAAGTGACGGAGCGCAAACTCACCGCGTCCGCGGGATAGGCTTCCTGCACCCAGTGCCAGTTGTCACCGCTCTTGTGGAGGAAGCCAGCTTGCGCCAGGCGCTCGCACAGCGCGGCGACGTCCACGCTGCCGAATTTTTCATCGGGCGCGATGGGCAGCTCGAACGCGGCGCATTTGAGGTGATTGACGAGAATCTCCAAATTATCCGGCTGGATGTAGGCGTGCTCGGGGGATCGTCCGAAAAAATAATCCGGATGCTGTACGATGAATTGATCGAGCGGCGAAGAGGATGCGACGAGCACGGCGCAAGCCGCTCCTGTGCGCCTGCCCGCGCGGCCGGCGCGCTGCCAGGTGGAAGCAATCGTCCCCGCGTATCCGGCCATCACCGCGGCGTCGAGCGAGCCGATGTCAATTCCCAGTTCGAGAGCATTCGTCGCCACGACGCCGCGAATGCGGCCTTCGCGCAGGCCACGTTCGATGGCGCGCCGCTCGCCGGGCAGATAGCCGCCGCGATAGCCGCGAATCGGCTCATCGCCGCCGGGCGCGGCCGGATAAGTTTGCCGCAGGTACGTGAGCAGCAGTTCCGTGTGCAGGCGGCTATTGGCGAAGACGATCGTCTGAAGCTTTTGATCGAGGAATTCCTTGGCGACGCGCGTGGACTCGTTCAAGTAGCTTCGACGAATGCCGAGATTGCGATTGACAACTGGCGGATTGTAGAAGGCGAAAATTTTCTCGGCGGAGGGCGCGCCGTTTTGATCGAGCACCTCCACGCGCGATTCCGTGAGTTGAGACGCCAATTCACCGGGGTTGGCAATGGTCGCGGAGGAACACACGAATTGAGGTTCCGAGCCGTAGAATTTCGCAATCCGCCGAAGACGGCGGAGGACGTTGGCCAGATGACTGCCGAAGACGCCGCGATAAGTGTGAAGCTCGTCGAGAACGATGAAGCGGAGATTTTCGAACAGGCGCAGCCAGCGCGTGTGATGCGGCAGAATGCCGGTGTGAAGCATGTCGGGATTTGTAAGGATCACGTGGCCGCGCTCGCGAATGGCCTTGCGCGCGTCGCCCGGCGTATCGCCGTCGTAGGTGAATACGCCGAAAGAATCGTTCAGGCGTGACGCGAGATCGTGAAGTTCGGATAGCTGGTCCTGCGCGAGAGCTTTGGTAGGGAAAAGATACAGGGCGCGCGTGGATGGATTTTCGAGAACCGCGTTCAAGACCGGCAAGTTGTAACAAAGGGTCTTGCCGGAGGCCGTCGGCGTGACAACAACAACATTTTTGCCCGCGCGAACCGCGTTCGCCGCCGCAGCCTGGTGCGTATAAAGCCGCGCAACGCCTTTTTCGCGGTAGGCGGACGCCAGCTCGGGCCGGACCCATCCGGGCATCGGCGCAAATTGCGCCTCCCGCGCCGGGAAGTGCTTCACCGCGGTCAGGGCCTGGCCTGAGCGGTCGAGGGTCGCTAACCCAGAAAGAGCCTCGCGGACAGCTTCAAGGGTGGAAGGCGAGCGAACGGCTAAGGGTTGGGGCAAGCGGCCTCCTTGGGGAGATGGCGTTCTTCGCTTTTTATTCGCTCACCGTAGCACGCTGGCGAAACCGGTGCAATACAAAACTTAGAGCCCGAATTGCGATGCGCGCGCAGCTTGACAGCAGGCGTATCGCGCCGCTATAGAAGATGCATGGCTCATGCATACGTCGTTGCCGATTTCGGCGCAAATGAAGAGGCCGCGCAGCTCGCCCGGCATCGTGTCGAAGGCTGGAAGCAGGCTTTTCGACTGGGAAATAAGATCCTGTTGAAATTCGATCGAAGCGAGGGCGCGGCGGAGGCGAGCGGCAAAGAGGCGGCCAAGAGCGGCAAGAAGAAGGACGGCGAGAAGGGAAGCGGCGCCGGGAAGATTGTCGTGCTGATTCGGCTGGACTTTTCGGATCACGAAAAGCTGTCGTTTCAGCGCTGGCTCGAGCGGATTCCTAAAGAGGAACTTTTCCAGCCGGCAAAGAACAAAATCGTGCGTCATGGCGACGCCGACCTTGCCAAGATCGAAGCGCGATTCGAATCGCTTGACTAGGCGCCGCGCAATGAGGCACCTTGTGCAATCGGCCCGGTGCTGCAAGGGGGTTGCACTCGGCTATTTCGGCACTGAGTAGCGATCTGTTCAGTATAATTGGGTGTAACCGCAAGAAGTCCCACGCGACCGGCGGAGACTCATGCCATCCCAAACACGGACGAAAGTTGCGAGGTTCGACGCGTCCAAGTATCACGGACTCGATCGCGACGCACTCGTGCGGATGTACCGCGTGATGTTTCTGTCCCGCCGCCTCGACGACAAGGAAATTCAGCTCAAGCGGCAGAATCGGATATTTTTCCAGATCAGCGGCGCGGGACATGAGGCGATTGGCGCTGCGGCAGGCTTACTTCTTCG
Source organism: Candidatus Acidiferrales bacterium (assembly GCA_035622115.1). Classification (GTDB taxonomy): domain Bacteria; phylum Acidobacteriota; class Terriglobia; order Acidiferrales; family UBA7541; genus Palsa-147. The sequence continues at coordinate 784 of DASPVY010000141.1, read as the reverse complement.
TCCTGGGTACGACTGGTTCCACGCGTACTATCGCGACCGCGCGCTGGCGCTGATGCTCGGCATGACGCCGCTCGAGATGCTTCTCGAGGCGGTGGGTGCGAAGGAAGGGCCGAGCTCCGCAGGGCGCCAGATGCCCTCACACTGGGGCCATCAGAAGATCCACCTGATCACGCGGTCATCGCCGACGGGCACGCAATGGGTGCAGTCGATCGGCACGGCCGAAGCGAGTTATTACTTCGAGCAGTTCCCGAAGGCACTGGAGCAAGCCAAGGCGGCACCGGGGGGCGACGCGGTCACGTTTGAGCCCGATGAAATTACTTACGTCTCGGGCGGCGAAGGGTCGACAAGCGAAGGTGAATTCTTCGAAGCGCTGAACATCGCATCGAGCCGCAAACTTCCGCTTCTTTTTGTTGTCGAAGACAACGCCTACGCCATTTCAGTTCCCGTCGAGGTGCAGACCGCGGGCGGAAATATCTCGCGCCTGGTGGCGAATTATCCTCACTTGCACGTGGCCGAGTATGACGGCACGGATCCGATTGGGAATTACGCAGTTTTCAGACGCGCGATCGAGCACTGCCGTTTGCGGCAGGGCCCGGCGTTGATTCACGCGCATGTGATTCGGCCGTATTCTCACTCGCTCTCTGACGACGAGAAACTTTACAAGACGGATGCCGAACGAGAAGGCGAAGCGCGGCGCGACCCCATTCCGAAATTCAGCTTGTTCCTGGTTCGCGAGGGCATCCTCGACGAGCACGAGATCGAGGAAATCGAAGCGAGCGTGGAT
>DASPVY010000140.1:0-9979 GCA_035622115.1 Candidatus Acidiferrales bacterium | reverse complement strand
GCGCTGAAAAGGCCCGGCCGTTCTTGGGAGGGCAAACTGTGCAGAGGCTGCGGGTTGTGATTGCGTGAATTCACTTGCGCTTCCAGCGAATGCCGCCGTCCTTCGTATCTTCAAGGAGTATACCATTCGAGGCAAGCTGGTCGCGGATTTCGTCGGCGCGTTTGAAGTTTCGTGCACGGCGCGCGTCCAATCGCTCGTTGATCAGCGCTTCGATCTCGGACGCGCCAATCTCCGGCTTTTTCGAGCCGTATCCAAGAGCGCGCAATTTCTCATCGTCGTCGTTCTTCAGAAGGGAGAGCACTTCGTCGAATTTTCGCAGCGCCGCCAAGACACTCGCCACGTTTGCTTGCCGCATTTCTCCCCGGTCAATCGCGGTGTTGACGTCGCGCACCAGATCGAATACCGCGGCCAGCGCTTGCGCCGTGTTCAAGTCGTCCGAAAGCCCCGCATTGAAATCCTCGAGAGCCGACGCGACTGGCCGCGCCACATCCGCGCTTTCCCCTTCCGGAAACGTTCCCGTTTCCACGCGTTGCTCGAAGTTGCGCAGCCGTTCCACCGAGCTCGCCGCCTGCTGCAATCCGTCGAACGTGAAATTCAGTTGCCTGCGATACGGCACCGAAAGCAGCAGAAATCGGATGGACGAGGGCTTGTATCCTTTTGCGAACAGACCGCGCAGCGTATAGAAATTCCCGAGCGACTTCGACATCTTCTCGCCTTCTACCATCAAATGCTCGGCGTGCAGCCAAATCTTCACGAACTGTTTTCCCGTTGCCGCTTCGCTCTGCGCGATCTCGTTTTCGTGATGCGGAAATGCCAGGTCCACGCCGCCGGTGTGAATGTCGAGCGTATCGCCGAGATATTTCATGGACATCGCTGAGCACTCGATGTGCCAGCCCGGCCGCCCATTGCCAATCGGCGTTTCCCAGAATTGCTCGCCGGGCTTTGGCGCTTTCCACAACGCGAAATCGCGCGCGTCGGCCTTTTCGTAGCGGTCTACGTCCACCCGCGCGCCGGCTTGAATCCCCGTCATGTCGATATGCGAAAGTTTGCCGTATGCCGGAAATTTCGCGATCTGGTAGTAGATCGAGCCCTCGCTCGGGTACGTGTAGGACTTCTTTTGCAGATTTTCAATCAACGCGACCATGTCGTCAATGTGGTCCGTCGCCCGCACGACCTTCTCCGGCATTTCCAGGCTCAGCGCCTTCATGTCCTCCAGAAACGCCTGCACGTATTTCTCCGTGTACTCGCGGATTTTCACGCGCTGCGCCGCGGCATTTTGGATGATACGGTCGTCCACGTCCGTCAGGTTCATCACATGGTTCATCTTGTAGCCGCGCAGCCGCAGAAATCGCCGCAACACGTCCTGAAACACGAACGTCCGGAAATTTCCGATGTGCGCATAATCGTAGACCGTCGGGCCGCAGGTATACATCCGCACTTCGCCGGGATGCAGCGGCTCGAGCGGCTCGAGGCGGTTCGACATCGTGTTGTGCAGAAGAATATCTTGCATGTTGGGTGCATCTGGCCGCGCTTCGGCCAAAATTCAAATCGTTAATTGTAGCGATGTCGTTGCAGGGTAGCAAACGCGCTGTACGCAGCCGTTTCAATCCCAGGGACAACTGATGAACGGCGACGCCTCAATCCGCTCCACGCATTTCGGCGGGCAACGGCCGCAATTCAACGCGCCGGCTCACGATTGTGGAGTCTCCATCATCCGATGGCGTGGCATCAGCGGGCCGCGCGGTTCGCAGGAACGCGCCATTCGCGGGCAGCGCGTAGCTCTGATCGATCACATAGACTTCCACCGGCGCTGCGTTCGGAAGATTGAAATTCATTTCCACGCCGTCCGCTGGCATCGTGACGTCCTCCAGCATCTTCCAGCCATGCAGCCAATAATCGAGATAGGGAAGAACGTGCCCAGTCGGTTTTGGCGGCATCCGGCCACCGATTTCTATCGCCGTGATGCCGGACGTCGGGGGGAAAAAAACCGTGCATTTCGGCGCGCCGCGCGGCGACGTGATCTGAACGTGGTAGCGCACGCCCGCTTCGCTCGTCTCGGAGCCGAGCACGTTTAATTCCGGCGCCGCCAATTCGAGTTGCGTCGCGTCGGCGCTGAATCGCGGAAACGAATCCCATAGAAATGTTTTCTGCGGCTGCTTTTGGAAATTGGCGGCCGCCGCAAGCCAGTCCGGCAGCCGCTGCGAATTGACTCCGGCAAGCCATTTGCCCCGGTGCGCGTCGCTGTCGAGCCAGTATTGGAAACTCACTCGCTGCGGCGCGCGAATGGAATACGCCGGAATCGCAAACGCGAGCGCTGCGGCGACGATCGTCAGCGTCACCGCCAGTGTGCCGAGCCCCCGCTGCATTCCTTCGTCCGCGGATATGAATGCGGGCACGAGGACAGCCACCGTCATCGCCAGGAGCACTGACACTAGCGGCAAAACTGCGCAGCCGAGCGCCGTGTACAAGAACCACATCGACGAAATCAGTATCGAAAAAGCGAACGCAGCCGAAACCAGCACCGCGAGATCCCGCAACAACTGCGAATTCTTCGTGTCCAGCACGGCGGGCAGCGACCCCGCCACGGCCCCGGCCGTCGCTACGATAAAGACGAAACTCGCTCCCGCAAACACCCGCGATGTTTCGATCGCCGCCGCCGCGAAAATCACGTTTCCCGCCGCCCAAAATCCCCAGAAGCCCGCCCGTTTCTGAAGCGTCCGGGCGAACGTGAACACGCACGCGAACGCCAGCGCTCCGAAAGCAAACTCGGCAATCATCGGATGCGCAATCCAGCCGAATTCCGCGCCGCGCGGCGGCATTGCTCCGGTGACGCGATACGCCGTCAACAGCGCATATCCGATCGCCCCGGCCACGCTCAGCGACCCAAGCCAGCCGAACATTCCCCAGATGAAAGTCGAGATCGAAAGCGCGTGGCGGTGGAGGAGCAGCGCAATTTCGACCAGCAAAAGAAACGCCAGCGTCGCCGCGATCGGAAACGATGCGCGTTCACTGCCCATCACCAGCCAGCGGCCGAATAAATCGAAGTACACGCTGTCTCCGGGGGGCGGGTTCCCGAGATCTGCATTCGCCAGCGCGAGGATTGCGGCGAGCGCGTTGTCCCCTTGATGTTGCAGGCTGCTCGCGGACGCGTATTCGAAATTATCGAGCGGCGTGTGGTAATGCGCGACGTCCCCGATAATCGCGAAATTCAGCCCTTGGTACCCGGCCGTCTTGAAAATCGTGAAATCCGTGTCGTTCGGCAGCCGGTTGTACACCGTGTAATAAATCGAGTTGGTGATCGGGTGAGGCGCCGTCTCGGCGTACAGCCGCACAACCCACGCATTCGCCGTCCCCGTTTCGAACATCAGACTCGGCCCCGACGTTCCGCGCGCCTCGATATTCACCGCGGCTTTCACTTCGCGAGCCCACGGATTTTCGGCGACAAACGCCTCGGCCCCAAGCATGCCCGCCTCTTCACCGTCCGAAATCAAGAAAATGATGGAGTGCCGCGGCGGCCCAAGCGTTTTCAGCGCACGCGCAATTTCAAGCACCGCGGCTGCGCCCATCCCGTCGTCCGACGCGCCTGGCCCCGCGGGCACGGAATCGTAGTGCGCGGCCAGCAGCACCGCGCTCCCCGCTTCCCGGCCCTCCAGGCGCGCGACGATGTTCTTCACCGTCCCGCACGAGCCCCAGGCATCGCACCCGAAGCCGGTTTGTATCTCCGGCTGGTAGCCCGTCCGCGCTAGCGTGTCGAGGATTACTTCGCGCACCTTCACGTTTTCCGCGCTTCCGACCGGATGAGGAATTCCGTCGCCGACCAACTGGAAGAGGACAGCCTCGGCGCGTGCGGCGGAGAATTGCGATGGCGGCGCACTCGCCGCGCGCGGCGCCGGCGGGTTATAGCGAATCAGAGTGACGCCCGCAATTATTGCGAGCAGCACCAGCCCGACCCAGACACCACGATTCGCGCGATCGCCTGCCAACGCCGCCATTCTGTTCTCCGCGATTTGCGGGAGATGCTACGGCCCCCGCTCCGTCAAGTCAAACTTATCCGTAAGCGATTCACAATAGTGCTCTTGAACACTGGCCAGCCCTGGCCGCGAGGGTGTTGACTTCCAGGAATTGGGCAGTGGGGCTGCAGGCGGATTGGCGTCTGTCGCGCCGCCGCTTGCTCCTGCGAAAGTCTTCGCTCTTCCACTAGGCCCGGTGTTAGAATCCGCGCCTATTTTCCACCCGCAGTTCTGGCCGGGACAACGCGTTCGCGGACGCATCTCCGCGTGCTTGGGAAAGGACGAACATGGGTCTGCTTTGGACGCTCATCATCGGTGCGCTCGCTGGTTTTCTGGCGGGCAAGCTCGTCAGCGGCCGGGGTTTCGGCCTGATCGTGGACATCATCGTCGGCATCGTCGGCGGCGTAATTGGGAACTGGGTATTCGGCGCGCTGGGCATTTTTCCGTCGGGAGTACCCGGAACGCTGGTCAGCGCGACGATCGGCGCCGTGATTCTGTTGGTCATCGTCAAGGCCATCAAGAAGGCTTGAGCTCGCGCGGAAACCTTGGCAGAGTGATCTTCGACTCGGATATTTGGAAACATGGATGCGCAGGGCGCCGCGGCTCTAGCTGAAATTCGCGACTCGCTGCTCGAGGTCTATGCGGGCAACGACTCGATGAATCAGTTGATTCTCGCGCATCTCGATCCTCGCGCGTGGCGCGCCGATTCACCGGGCAGGAAACGCAGTGGCCGCACCATCGCGGCCATCTTCGCGCACCTGCACAACTGCCGGCTTGTCTGGCTGAAGCGGTCCGCGCCACACTTGAAGTGCCCTGCGCCGCTCGATCCCTTCCGCTGCACGATGAAGCAGGCATCCGCTAGGCACAAAAAAAGCGCGGCGCAGTGCCTGCGGATGTTGCAGGATGCGCTCTCCGCTTCACCCAAGCGTCGCGTGACGAAGTTTTCGCGGGGCAGCTGGTCGCGGACCTGGCCCGCGGGCGCAACGATGTTCGCGTACATGTTCACGCACGAAGCGCATCACCGCGGGCAGATACTCATGCTGGCGCATCAGCTCGGCTATCGCTTGCCGGTGAAAGCCTGGGCCGGCATCTGGTGGTGGGACAAAATCTGGAAGACCGCCGGCCTCAAAACTCGCCCGCGCTGATCGAACTTCCGCCAAATTCACAGCGACACGACGAATTGATCGAAAATGTGTTGGGCCAAATCCTCCGGATTTTTCTCCGTCCCTTGATTTTCGCGAAAGAGGACTTCGCCGCTTGCCGCGACCTTCGGACGGTAGATTTCAGTGCGATTCGGAAACTCGCAACGCAGTTCGAGGATGTCGGGATGATACGTAACGCTGAGGATTTCGTCGAACTCGCCTTGGATTCGAATTACAACTTTGTTGTTGTCGAGCCCGGCCCACTGCAGAACATTCTCGCCGAGGCTCTGATTGATTAAATCCATCCGGCGGCGAAGGGATTGCCGTGTGTCCAGCCACATCTTCGGCGTAGCCGCCCGTTTTTTTTCGCCGAGTTCGCGCCGCGCTTTCGGGTCCAGGCCGCCGCTCGCGCTTCCTTGACGGCGTATCAGTTCTGCTTTTTGACGTGCCCACTCAGCTTCTGTCATGCGGCAGCTCCGGTCCGCCCCTCAGAGCTCTACCGCGGGGATGAGTGACCATAACACAATATTTTCACGTCCGGGGACGTCGAAGCCAGTGAGACGCGGTCAAGCGGAAGCGGTTACGGCGCCGAGGCCTGGGTCTTTGCCGTCAGCTCCATCGCGCTCAGGCAGATATTCGGGGCGTGCAGCACGCATGTCTCCGACTGTTCGTGCCTGTCGCGGCGAATGGATTTGATCTTCATCAGCGCGCCGCTGGTCAGCGCTTTCACCATCAACGGCTCGAGCTGCGCGTCGCGGCCGTTCGTGCACGAGAAAATCGCCAGGAAAGTGACCACGCTCGCCGAGTAGCCCCCGCGTTCGCGGACGATTTTCGCCATCACGCCCTGGCCCAGCGTCGCGTTTGCTGCCATTGTCAGCGGAACTGTGAGCCGGCCGCCTTCGGCCAGCCGCTCCAGCCACAGCGCGAGCGGAACGATCACGCCGGCATTGACGAGCATGGCGTCACATTCGCCCGGATCGAATTGCGTGCCGTCGCCGGAATGCACCTCGACGTTGGGATAGCGCCGGAGATTTTCTTTCGCGCGCTGGGCGAGGTCCGGAATCGCTTCGATGGCAACCACGCTCCCGCTCGGTCCCACCATTTCCGCCATGATCGCCGTGTAGTAGCCCACTCCGCAGCCCAGGTGATAGGCGCGATCGCCGCGCTTCAAATCCATCGCGTCAATCCAACGCGCGAGCGCGCTGGGCTGGCCGTTGTTCACGTTGCGGGGAATATCCAGGCCCACCAGGACGTTGTGATACAGGTCGCACGGATCGCTGGTGGGAACATACGAGAGGCCGGTCGCGCCAGTGAGTGACATCGCGCGCTGTTCGGGCGAGCCGATCTGCCATGGCGGCGCGCCCAGAAATTTTTCGCGCGGCACGGTGGCAAACGCTTCAATCAACGCGGGAGAAGACAGATTTGCTGCAAAGCGAATTTCCTGTGCGTAGAACCTACGACAATCTTCCACATTCATGATATGCCTCGGGGACGGTCGCAGCGTGGCCGATCACGCCGGGACATATCCTATTCCAATTCTGATTGCCCGAAAACAAATCAGTTCCATAGCCGCAACTCCGATATCCGCACGAAATGTGCGCGGAACGATAACAGATTTCCGTCTTTGCACGGCTGCGGGAATCCAAATCAGCCTTGGCGCATCTCTATAAATGAGAGAGTGAGCCGCCGATTCGAGCTGGAATCATCCCTGAGGTGTCTTTGGGCGACATCAAGAACTCGGCAGTCTCGGATTTGCCGTCCGTGTTTCAACGCCCGCCGGGCGAGAATCTGATCGACTGCATCGGGAATACTCCGCTCTTGCGCCTGCGCCGTGTGGGCCGCGAATTTCCGAACGCCGAATTTCACGCCAAGGCCGAATGGTTCAATCCGGGCGGCTCGGTGAAGGATCGCGCCGCGCTGCGCATGATTCTCGAGGGCGAGCGTCGCGGCGAACTCACCAGCGGCAAGATTATTCTCGACGCCACCAGCGGCAACACGGGAATCGCCTACGCCGTGATCGGCGCTGCGCGCGGCTACCGCGTGACACTCTGTTTGCCGGCGAGTGCCTCGCTCGAACGGAAGCGCACTCTCGCGGCCTACGGCGCGGAATTGATCATCACCCCGGGAGACGAAGGATCGGACGGCGCCATCCGCCGCGTGCGCCAAATTTACTCGCGCGAGCCCGCGAAATATTTCTATCCCGACCAATACAGCAATCCCGCGAACGTCGACGCGCACATGGCCACCACGGCGCCCGAGATTTGGGAGCAGACGAGCGGGCGCGTGACGCACTTTGTGGCCGGACTCGGAACCACCGGAACGTTTGTGGGGACGGCGCGGCGGCTGAAGGAACTGAATCCGGCGATTCGAGCGATCAGTCTTCAGCCGGATTCGGCGTTTCACGGCCTGGAAGGCATGAAGTATCTGCCTTCGGCGATCGTTCCGAAAATCTACGATCCATCCGTGGCCGATGAGAATCTCGAGATTTCAACCGAAGCGGCGTATGCCATGGTGAAAAGGCTCGCGCGTGAAGAAGGGCTTCTCGTAGGAATCAGTTCCGGTGCGGCAATTTGCGGATGTTTCGAAATCGCCCGGCGGCTCGGCCCCGGCGAGCGCGCCGAGATCGTCACCGTGTTTCCGGATTCCGGCGACAAGTATTTGAGCGAACGCTTCTGGGATGAAGATTGAGTCGCGTCATGCTGCGAATTCAAGAGGGGATTGCGGAGCGAATTCGAAATCACGGTGTCGAGACCTATCCAAACGAGTGCTGTGGCGCGCTGCTGGGACGCGAACGGGACGGCCATCGCAACGTCGGCCAGATTCTGCCGCTCAAAAACCGCCGTGACGATTCGCCTCGCAACCGGTTTTCGATCACGCCCGAGGACGTACGGGAAGCCGAAACGGCTGCGCGCTCCGCGGGACTTGAGCTGCTCGGATGGTATCATTCTCATCCTGACGCGCCGGCCAGGCCGAGCGAATTCGATCGCGACCACGCGTGGCCGTGGTACAGCTATATCATCGTCAGCATTGAATCGCGTGTGCCGCGCGAGATGAATTCCTGGCGGTTGGCGGAGGATCGCGCGAGTTACGACGCCGAACCGATCGAGATCGAATCGTCCGGCCATTTCAGATGACGGCGCTCCGGATGAGTTGGCCCGTAACGAGATGGCCGGAGCTGCGATCAAATCGAGAGGAGAGTGAATGGCGATCAAGATCATGATACCCACGCCGCTGCGGGCTTATGCGGGCAAGAAAGACGCAGTTGAATTGCAGGCGAGCACCGTCGGCGAGGCGCTCACAGCGCTGACGGCGCAGTATGCGGATCTGCGCAAGCATCTCTACGCCGAAGATGGCAGGCTACGAAGCTTCGTGAACGTTTACGTGAATGACGAGGACGTTCGCTACCTCCAGAAGGACAAGACGCAGTTGAACGACGGCGACACGATCAGCATCGTGCCGTCCATCGCAGGCGGAGCGCGGCGCTTGGCTTTTCGCATGGATTAGAGCGCGGGGATTTTCGGGAGATTTGATCATGGCAGTCAAAACAGTGACCACACCGTCGGCCACGGCGACCGGCAAAGGCGCTACGCTCTCGAAAGAGGAAATTCTGCGCTACAGCCGCCACCTCATCATGCCCGAATTGGGCATGGAGGGTCAGCTCAAGCTGAAGCGCGCGCGAGTGCTGCTCGTGGGCACGGGTGGGCTGGGAGCGCCGCTTGGATTGTATTTGGCGGCCGCGGGAGTCGGAACGATCGGCGTGGTGGACTTCGACAAAATCGATTTCACGAATCTGCAGCGCCAGATCATGTTCAGCAGCAATGATGTCGGCCGGCCGAAAATCGAAGCGGCGGCCGAGCGCCTGGGAGCGCTGAATCCTGAAATTCACATCGAAAGTTATGAAACGCAATTGACCAGCGAGAATGCTCTCGAAATTTTCCGCGACTACGACATCATCGTGGACGGAACCGATAATTTTCCGACTCGCTATCTTGTGAATGACGCGTGCGTGCTGCTTGGAAAGCCGAACGTATACGGCTCGATTTTCCGGTTTGAAGGGCAAGCGAGCGTCTTCGGCTACCCGGATGGGCCCTGCTACCGCTGTTTGTATCCTGAACCGCCTCCGCCGGGACTTGTTCCTTCCTGCGCCGAAGGTGGAGTGCTCGGAGTGCTCCCCGGAATCATCGGTTCGATTCAGGCCATGGAGACGCTCAAGCTGATTCTCGAAAAAGGCCAGCCGCTGGTCGGAAGGCTTTTGATTTTCGATGCGCTGGGAATGAAGTTCCGCGAGCTCAAACTCAGGAAAAATCCCGATTGCCCGGTGTGCGGCAAGAATCCAACGGTCACGAAGCTCATCGACTACGTCGAGTTTTGCGGCATTCGCGGCGAGGAGGCTCCGGCGCCCCAGACAACCGTTCCCGAGATTACGCCGCGCGAACTGAAAACGCGCCTCGATCGCGGCGACGATCTTTATATTCTCGATGTTCGCGAGCCGCACGAATATCAGATCTGCAATATTGGCGGACATCTGATTCCACTGGGAGATCTCTCGCGGCGCGTGAATGAGTTGGACAGCTCTCGCGAAATCGTGGCTCATTGCCGCAGCGGCAAGCGTTCGGCGGAGGCCGCGGAATTCCTTCGCAATGCCGGCTTTCGGAAAATCTGGAATCTGAAAGGCGGAATTCTGGCCTGGTCGGATGAAGTGGACCCGTCCGTTCCGAAATACTAATTCGCAGCGAGGAGATCTCGATGGCAGACGTCAAGATAACCGCACGGAGAAACGGGCCCTTCCGCGTGGAAGCGCCCGAAGGCACAGTTGAAATTTTCGAT
>DASPVY010000139.1:0-5190 GCA_035622115.1 Candidatus Acidiferrales bacterium | reverse complement strand
CGAAAAGACGCGCGTCATCGTCCAGGGCCTCACGGGCCGCGAGGGAACCTTTCACGCGCAGCAGATGATCGAATACGGGACGAAAGTGGTGGGCGGCGTGACGCCCGGAAAAGGCGGAACGAAACATCTCGGCGTGCCGGTATTCAACACGCTGGCGGAAGCGGTGGCCAAGACGGGCGCAAATGCGTCAGTGATTTTTGTGCCGCCGCCGTATGCCGCAGACGCGATTTTGGAGGCCGTCAGCGCGAAGTTGCCGCTGGTGGTGTGCATCACGGAAGGCATTCCGACGCTCGACATGGTGCGCGTGGCGGCGGCGATGAAAGGTTCCGAGACGCAGCTGATCGGGCCGAACTGTCCGGGAATTATTTCGCCGGGGAAATGCAAAATCGGAATCATGCCGGGACGCATTCACAAGAAGGGAAACGTCGGGGTGGTCAGCCGGAGCGGAACGCTGACGTATGAAGCCGTGGATCAGTTGACCCGGCTGGGCATCGGGCAATCGACGTGCATCGGAATCGGCGGCGACCCGATTATCGGCACGAGCTTTCTCGACGCAATTCAGTTTTTTCACGAAGACCCGGACACGCACGCGATCGTGATGATCGGCGAAATCGGCGGAAACGCGGAGGAGACGGCGGCGGCGTACATCAAAAAGCACGTGCGCAAGCCCGTGGTGGGGTTTATTGCCGGACAAACCGCGCCGCCGGGAAGAAGAATGGGCCACGCGGGCGCAATTATCAGCGGCGGGCAAGGCACCGCCGCGGACAAATACAGAGCGATGAAGTCCGCCGGGATTCACACCGTGCAAAGCCCGGCGGAGATCGGGCATACGCTGGCATCGGCGTTGATCAAAAAGGGCGGGCCCGGAAAGAAAAGCGCGGCGCGCGCGACGAAGCGGCGCAAATAGCTAAATTCATTTTCAAGGAGAACGAATCGAATGGCGGTCGAGAGAACATTGGCAATCATCAAGCCGGACGCGACGAAACGCGGGCTCACTGCCGATATTCTGAGCCGGATTCACGCGGCGAAATTCAAAATCGTGGCCATCAAATCCGTTTCGCTTTCGAAGACGGAGGCGGAAGGATTTTATGCCGTGCATCGCGAGCGGCCGTTTTTCAAGGACTTGGTGGAGTTCATGAGCTCGGGACAGTCGGTCCCCATGGTGCTCGAAGCGGAAAACGCGATCGCCAAATGGCGCGAGACGATGGGCGCCACCGACCCCGCCAAAGCCGCCCCGGGCACCATCCGGCAAGAACTGGGCACCAGCATTCAATACAACTGCACCCACGGCTCGGACGCGCCCCAGACCGCAGCCTTTGAAATATCGTACTTTTTTGCCGGCAGCGAGTTGGGCTAGACGCACGATGGAGCCGATGCGCGAATTCGGACGGCTGCTGCTGATTTTGGGTCTCCTGCTCGCTGCTGCGGGCGGATTTTTGTATTTCGGCGCGCGGTTGCCGTTCCGGCTGGGACGATTGCCGGGAGACATTTCCTATCAAGGCCGGCATGGATCATTTTATTTTCCGATCATGACGTGCGTGGTGCTGAGCGTCGGACTGACGCTAATTTTTTGGATCATCGGCCAGTTTCGCAGGTAGGGCGGGCGCGGAGCGCGGATTCGCCAACTTCATGAGCCAATTTACCTTCAATCTCGAGCCGCTGAACCTGGCGCCGAAGCGCCAAATCTGGAAAGTCAGCGAACTGACCGCGCAGATTCGCGATTTGCTGGAAGGCACATTTCCGGAAGTGTGGGTCGAGGGCGAAGTGTCGAATTTGCATTCGGCGCAGTCGGGGCATCTATATTTCACGCTGAAGGATGCGAAGTCGCAGCTGCGCTGCGTCTGCTTCCGCGATCAGTTGCGCGGCGTGAAATTCCGGCCCGACGATGGTCTGCATGTCACGGTGCGCGGCACGATCAGCGTTTATGATTCGCGCGGCGAATATCAGCTCTACGTTTCACAAATCGAGCCGGTGGGCCTTGGCGCGCTGCAGTTGGCGTTCGAGCAATTGAAAAAGAAGCTCGAAGCCGAAGGCCTTTTCTCCGCCGAGCGCAAGAAGCCGCTTCCGATCCTGCCGCTGCGCATCGGAGTGGTCACTTCGCCGACGGGTGCGGCGGTCCAGGACATCCTGCGCGTGCTGAAGCGACGATTTCCGAACGTCCACGTGCAGATTTTTCCGGTGAAAGTGCAGGGCGACGAGGCTCCGAAGGAAATCGTCGCCGCGCTGCAGTATTTCAATCGCATCGCCATCGTGGACGTGCTGATTGTGGCGCGCGGCGGCGGCTCGCTCGAAGATCTGTGGGCTTTCAACGAAGAAAGCGTCGCGCGGGCGATTGCGGCGTCGGTGATTCCGGTGATCACCGGCGTGGGGCACGAGACGGACTTCACCATCGCAGATTTCGTCGCAGACCTGCGCGCGCCAACGCCTTCGGCCGCGGCCGAAATCGTCGTCCGGACGCGCCAGGAACTTGAGAAGCACGTCGAAGAATTGCAACGGTGCGCAGATCGGCGGCTGCGCTATTTGCTGCTCGAGTGGCGTCATCGTGTGCGCGATCTCGAATCGCATCGCGCGTTCCGGCAGCTCGAGCAATTCGTGCGGCGGCGGCGCCAGACGGTGGATGAATACGCGAGCGCACTGACCGAGTCCCTGCGCGCGAAGATGAAAGATGCGCACCGGCGGCTGACGACGTCAAGCGCGCGGATCGCGTCGTTCGATTTGCGCGGCCGGGCCGATTCGTTCCGGCTGCGGCTCTCGCGGCGGAACGCGGAGCTTTACGGGACGCTCGAGCGCCTCGTCAGCCGAAAACGGCGGAGATTGAATAGCGCGGCAATGCGCGTGGCCGCATTCGATTTGCGCGCGCGGCTCGAGCGGCAGCGACGGCGCTACGAAAAGGCCGCCGCGGAATTGCGCGTGAATGCGGACCGCGCGCTCGCGGCCAAGCGGCGCCTTTACGCGGAAGCGGACGTGAAATTGCACGAGCGCGATCCGCTGCAGCTTCTCGAGCGCGGCTACGCGATCGTGTACGATGCGGAGCGTCGCGTGTTGCGCTCGGCGGAGCAAGTCGCGATTGGAGAAGATGTTTCGGTGCGGCTCGCGCGCGGCGAAATCGGCGCGACCGTTAAGAGCAAGACGCCTGAAAAGTGATCGCCCGAAACCGCAGGAGCGCTAATTAGCTCTCTGCGCGAAAACGGCGCCGGCGATCAATCGTCGGACTCCGACGCGACTTTCAAAACCGCGAGGAACGCCTCCTGTGGAATGTCCACGCGGCCGACGCGCTTCATCCGTTTCTTGCCTTCCTTCTGCTTTTCGAGGAGCTTGCGCTTGCGGGTGATATCGCCGCCGTAGCACTTGGCGAGAACGTTCTTGCGAATGGGGCTGATGGTTTCGCGGGCGATGACGCGGCTGCCGATCGCGGCCTGCAGCGGAACTTCGAACATTTGCCGCGGGATGAGCTTGCGAAGCCGCGATACGAGTTCGCGGCCGCGCTCGTAGGCCTGCTCGCGGTGGCAAATCAGCGTCAGCGCGTCAACCGGCTCGCCGCCCACCAGAACATCGAGTTTCACGAGATCCGACGCGCGATAACCCGCGAGATGGTAATCGAGCGAGGCGTAGCCGCGCGAAACGCTTTTCAGCCGGTCGTAAAAATCCAAAACAATTTCGTTGAGCGGCAATTCATATGTCAGCATCACGCGCGTCGGCGAAAGATATTCGAAATTTTTCTGGATGCCGCGTTTCTCTTCGCAGAGCTGGAGGATTCCGCCGACGGATTCGTCGTTGGTGATGATCATGGCGGTGAGAATCGGCTCTTCGATTTTCGCGATCGAAGTGGGCGGCGGAAATTTGGTGGGATTGTCGACTTCGGCGACGTCGCCGGCCGTCGTGGTGATGCGATAGCGCACGCTCGGCGCGGTGGTGATCAGGTCGATGCCGAATTCGCGCTCGAGCCGCTCCTGCACGATCTCCATGTGCAGCAGTCCGAGAAAGCCGCAGCGGAAGCCGAAGCCCAGAGCAACGGAATTTTCGGGTTCGTAAAAGAATGCCGCATCGTTCAGTTGCAGCTTGCCGAGCGCGTCGCGCAGGACTTCGTAATCGCTGGCGTTCACCGGATAGAGCCCGGCGAAAACCATCGGCTTGATCGCTTCGAATCCCGGCAGCGGCAACGCGGGGCGTTCGGCTTCGACGATGGTGTCGCCCACGCGGGCATCGGCCACGCGCTTGATGTTGGCGATGACGAAACCCACATCGCCGGCGGCTAGCTCCTCGAGGACGATCGGTTTAGGAGTGAGCACGCCGAGATCCTCGACCTCGTACACTTCATTGTTCGCGCACAGCCGGATTTTCATGTGCGGGGTGATGCGGCCTTCCATCACGCGCACCAGCACCACGGCGCCGCGGTACGCGTCGAACCAGGAATCGAAAATCAGAGCGCGCAGCGGCGCGTCGGATGAACCGGTTGGCGCCGGAACGCGCGCAACCACGGCCTCCAGCACCTCCGGCACGCCCAGCCCGCTCTTCGCGCTGATGGGCAGCGCATCGTCCGCGGGAATTGCGAGCACGCTTTCGATCTGCTCTTTGACTTGCTCCGGCAGCGCCGCGGGCAGGTCAATTTTGTTGATCACCGGAATGATCGCGAGATTGTGCCGCGAAGCCAGAAACGCGTTCGCCACGGTTTGCGCCTCGACGCCCTGGCTCGCGTCCACCACCAGCAGCGCGCCCTCGCAGGCCGAAAGTGCGCGCGAAACTTCGTAGGAGAAATCAACGTGGCCCGGAGTGTCGATCAGGTTCAGGCGATATTCCTGCCCGTCTTTCGCGGTGTAATGCAGACGAATGCTTTTGGCTTTAATGGTGATGCCGCGTTCGCGCTCGAGATCCATCGAGTCGAGCACCTGTTCGTGCATCTCTCGCTGGCTGAGCGCCCCGGTCAATTCGAGCAACCGGTCGGCAAGCGTGGATTTGCCGTGGTCGATGTGCGCGATGATGCAAAAATTCCGGATGTAGCGGGGGTCCATCGGTTCCTGACCGGCCAGTTTACCTGCGGGCTGCGGGCGACGCCAATTGCCTGCGCGGGGTCAAAGATGAACGCGTCTAGCGCGCGCGACGCCGGCCCGCGGCGCTTCGGCCGCGCTGTCTAAGCGATTGAGTTTGACATAGATTGCGACGTGCGGCCAGCGAGGTTTCGGCGGCAACTCT
>DASPVY010000138.1:0-2059 GCA_035622115.1 Candidatus Acidiferrales bacterium | reverse complement strand
GGCTCTTCGTGCAGGTAAGCGGGATCAAAACTCCAGAAGTTCGCCCACATATACACGGCGCGACGCAGGCTCATCCAGACAAACCACCCGGGATGGATGCGAATGAAGGCGAAAGCCTGCTCGCGCTTCTCCGCCATGTATCCGATTTCGCCGAGCCGCTGATACTCGTCAAGTTCGGCAGTGTTGTGCGACGGGTGCGAAAAACGATTCACCCAGAACGAGGAATCTCCGTTGTTGCCAACGTAGAGTTCCATGCCGAAGCCGTCGCGCAGCGGAATGTATTGATGGAATGTCTGGTAGTTGCGGATGGTCCAGGGCGAAATCACAGCGATGCAGGCCAGAGCCGCAACCGCGCCGGGCACAAGCCAGCGGCGTCCTTGTCTTTGAAGGCGGTAGCACGCAAACGCCGCGAGCAGCGGCAGGACCGCGAGGACAACGGGATCGCACAGGGCCGCAAAGCCCGACAGCAGGCCGAAGCCCAACCACGGGAGAAGCTTGTCTGAAGCCTCAAGCTTGAGCGCGATCAGGAACAGCAGGACGAGCAAGAAAGTTACCAGGCAGGTGACCCAGATCCAGTCCGCGGCCACGAAGATGCCGTAGGGCGAAAACGCCCAGCCCCAGCCAGCCCACATGGCCACACGCTCGCCGAAACTTCTTCGCGCCAGGAAAAACAGCGGAATAACCGTAAGAGCCGAGAAAAGACTATCGAGTGAGAGCGCGAAAATCGCTGACTGAGCGCTGCAAATGCCGAAGACGTTAAAGATGCCTCCGAGAAGAAGCGGATAGACCGGAGGCATCAGCGCGGAAGGACCCGTGTGGCTGAATGGATTGCTTAACCCATGGCCAAGAGCGATGGAACGCGCGAGGCTGCCCAATTCCCAGTGGTTGAAGCAGCCCTGCTTGGCCCAATCGGTGTAGCAGAAGGCCACAACCACAAGGCGGATTGCCAGCGCCGCAAGAAACATATAGAGCAGGGGCGCATAGTGAACACCCCGCCGCGGGCCGGACTCAACGCGACGCAAGGATCTCGATGTCACAGAAATGGGATGCTCTCCGCGCCAAATTGGCAACCCAGTTCATTGAACCGTGCAGCTTTCCCCGTCTACCTTCAGGGTAACCCTGTATCGCCGGAAAAGTTGCTGTCCAATGTCGTTTGAGTAATATGCTTCGACGGAATCAATGAGCCTTGCGCCGCAGCGCCGGTCTGCGCCGCGTTTTTCAAGCCGGCAAGTGCAATCGGATAAGACGTTATCCGAGGTTAAACGTTGCGTTGATTTGCGGACTCCAACCGATCTTGCACAGTTCAGCGTACACGCGCGAGAGCGGCAGGCCCATTACGTTGAAGTAGCATCCATCAATGCGATTGACGAATCGTCCGGCGCGGCCTTGGATCCCGTAGCCGCCGGCTTTGCCGAAAGGCTCGCCGCTGGCGATGTAATCGGCGATTTCGTCGGCGGCGATTCTAGCAAATTCCACATGAGTCATGGCGTCAAATACGCGCAGCTTGCCATCCGGCACGCGCAGGAGAGCGACACCTGTATAGACCTCGTGGGTGCGGCCGCTGAGCGTTTCAAGCATTCGACGCGCGTCCTCGGGCGATTGAGGTTTTCCGAGAATTTCTCCGCCGACAACGACGGTCGTGTCCGCTGCAATGACGACGGCGCTCGACGCCGTTCCCGTTTTTGCGAGGATTTGCGCTGCGGCGCGCGCTTTTGCTTCGGCCAGGCGGCGAACGTAATCGACCGGCGCTTCGCCCGAATGCAGAGTCTCGTTGACATCCGCGGTCACCGCCTCAAATGAAAATCCGGCGGCGCGCAATATTTCGGCTCGGCGCGGCGAGCCGGAAGCCAGAATCAGTTTCATGGCGCGAGGAACGTTATCACAATCGAGGAGACTGCCAGACCGTTAGAACTCAGATGACCACGGATTCCTGATACTCGCCGAAGGCGCGGCGTAGCGCGTCGGAAATTTCGCCGACCGTCGCGTAGGCCTCCACGGCCGCGAGGATCGCAGGCATCAGATTATCGGCGCCTTTCGCGCGACGCTCGACCTCGGCCAG
>DASPVY010000137.1:0-7045 GCA_035622115.1 Candidatus Acidiferrales bacterium | reverse complement strand
CACGATGGCGCCGGATTGACGCTCGCGCACATCATGGGAATCAAGACCGGTTTGATCACCGGACGCAATTCCGCCGCCACCGCTCAGCGGGCCAAAGAAATGAAAATGGATTACGTCTATCAGGGCCGGCCGAAAAAAGTGGACGCGTATGAGGAGTGCAAACAATTGAGCGGCGCGAGCGATGCGGAGACTGCCTACATTGGCGACGATTTGCCCGACCTCGATTTATTCGAACGCGCCGGCCTGGCTGTGGCCACGGCCAACGCCGCGCCGGAATTAAAAAAGGCCGCCCACTACGTGACGCGCGCCTCCGGTGGAAACGGCGCCGCGCGCGAAGTGGTCGAGCTGATTCTGCGCGCCCAAGGCCGCTGGAAAGAAGCCATACCTAAAGCTCTCGCCTAGCGCGCCCGATCGCGTCTCGCGGTTCCACACGGCAATGATGGGTCGCGGGTCAGCGTCGATTCCGTTATGTCCAGTACGGCGTCTGGAGCACCAGAAACAATGCCGTCACGCGTGCCAGCTCCGATCATCCTGCTGAACCGAATAGTCAAATTCTACTTGGATTCCCACGACTTCAATGGAATCACTGCAAGAGCCATTCTCGGCGAATTTGGCTCGGAAGCGCTAGACATTCTGAAAGAGTTAGTTAGCCGCGGAAGTGTCGAGGTGTATTCGAGTGTCTACGATAATCCTCACATAAAACGCCTTCCCGCTTTGTCTGTTGCCCAACAGCTAGGATTTCTCGACGCAGCAAACAGTGAGGAGCATATTTGTCTGTTTCCTTCCCTCAACACCATGCGGAGGAGATTGCCGAGCAACAAGTACCGCACGAAACCGTTTTCGCGATTTCTTGCGTTGGGACACCCTCAACTTGAGCCGATGTTTTTCCATTTAGGTGTTTTAGGAAGATACCAATCCGACCCGAGATACATTTTTCGTTTCGACGGTTTGGACGGACACATCTCCGTGAAAACGGCGGACTATTTAGAAAGGGAAATGGCCGAATCCGACAAGGTCGGAATCCAAACGTTCGGATTGGGAATTAGTCCTAGAGGCTACCGGGTGGTCGTAACGTTTCCTAGATACTTGTCCCGGATGTCATCAAGGCACCAACGATATTGGGACAGTTTTCGTGTGGCGGGCAAGTGTAAAGTCGAAAAGAATTATTATCTCCGGGGTGTCTTCGGCGAGTGGACTGATGAAGTGTCGGTCTACGACGCTTTGCTCGCTGAAATAATGCACATTAACAGGATGTGTCAGCTTATCGGCCTTCCAAGGCTTTTCCGCCGTGACTACTCACCGGACAGTCAGACTTACGAGGAAGACTCCGCAGCCGACGGGCTGAAAGGCTTCGGTCTGTTGTTAGTGCCAACCAAGAAACAATTTCTTGAATTCGCTCATACTCTCGACAAACTCATATCGGAAAATCTCAACGAGGATTTCTTTACTGCCCAACGCATCGCAGCGGAAGAAGTGACCCTAGCGAAAAATGGCGAGGTGTCCAAAACGAAAAAGGGAACACTGCGTTTACTAGAGGAATGGCTGACGAAACGTATTCGCATGGAGAGCGAGGACGGCCCCGCTAGAGTCATCTCACCTCTCAAAGAAGTGCGAATGCTGCGAAGGAGTCCCGCACACAAGTTAATCGGCGACGAATTCTCGATTAAATATCAGAAAAAGAAAGAAGAACTTATTGGGAACGTGTACATTGCGGTGTCGAACATCAGAATGTTTTTCCAAACGCATCCCGACGCGCGGGATTACCAATTCCCCGACAATCTGAAGCCCGAGCATGTGGTTGTTTTCTGAATATGGCCGAAACTCACGAATATAACTCGGAGGCGTTCGAACGTGACGACATCGAGTTGGTCAAAATGTTTCTCAGCCAATTCAAGGATGACGACGGAAATTCTTATTTTCTTGCAGCAAGACCGGACATCGAGGAAAGGACTAGCAAAGCGGTTGAGGCCATCGCAATTTCGCCGAACGGAAGGACTCTCGCCATCGAGCACACCTTTATCCAGCCTTTCGAAGGACAAAGGTCGGATGACGTTCCATTTCTCGCAGTTTTCGAAGGGCTAAGGAATGACGCATCGCTAAGAATTCCGAATCGATTCATTGACGTGTTTGTTCCGGCATTCGCAGTTCCGAAGGGAGTTGATTGGAGCGATATCGCAAAGAGGGTGCGCGAATGGTTTACGAATACTGCCAATACTTTCCCTTCCGAAGGCGAATGCAAGTACGCTATCCCGAACTGCGGATTCGAACTTAACGTCGTTGTCCAGACCTTGGAACTTGACGGCTCCGACGGCATCGTATTAGCGGGCCGTATTCTGCCAAGCGGAGACCAGTTCGACGCAGTGCTGGACAAAGCCATCACCCAGAAGGTTCCGAAGTTGGTCGCGACTCCGGCAGCCAAACACATTCTGCTGCTCGAAGATGGTGGGGTGTCTACTGGGTTCGCAAAGGTCGGGAAAGGTCTCGACGCACGAACCGGAACGTTCGAAGATTTAAAGAAAGTGGATGCTGTATGGATTGTCTACACCATGGAGTGGAAATCAAGAGGCAACGCGATGTTCGTCCGTGTTTGGCCGAAGGGGGTTGGGCCAAGATTCTGGATTCATGATGCGAGATTTAGTCAACGTGCCTAAAACCCAATTACCGAAGAACACGGAAAATAAGATTTTTTTAACTGCTTTAGAATCTGGAGCGGGAGAAGGGAATCGAACCCTCATCTCAAGCTTGGGAAGCTCGCGTTCTGCCACTGAACCACTCCCGCCCAGCCGTCGAATCGCGCTCAGAATAGCATCGGCGCGAACTGCGTGACAAGCCGCCTCGTAATTCCCCGAGATTGCAACTCCGTGCTAAAGTGTGCGGTTTGCTCGCGGCTCCGGCCGCCGGCGGGGAGAGTTTGTGGCCTATCGCGATCTGCGAGATTTCATTTCGCGCCTGGAGAAGGAAGGCGAGCTCCGCCGGATCGCCGCCGAAGTCGATCCCGTTCTCGAAATCACCGAAATCACCGACCGCGTCAGCAAAGCCAATGGCCCGGCGCTGCTTTTCGAGCGGCCCAAGGGCTCGAAAGTTCCGCTGCTCATCAACTCAGTCGGAAGCGCGCGGCGCATGAACCTGGCGCTCGACGTGAACAGCTTCGATGAAGTCGCTGAGCGGATTCGCTCCTTCCTCGATCTGCAGTCGCCGCAAGGCCTTTTCGACAAACTGAAAATGCTCCCGAAGCTCGCCGAGCTCGGCTCATTTTTTCCAAAGTCGGTGAAATCCGGCGCGTGCAAGGAAGTCGTTCAAAAAGATAATTTTTCGCTGCTCGATTTTCCGATTCTGAAATGCTGGCCGCAGGACGGCGGGCGTTTCATCACCTGGCCGATGGTGATCACGAAAAATCCCGAGACCGGCAAGCGCAATGTCGGCTGCTATCGCATGCAAGTCTTCGATGAACGCACTACCGGCATGCACTGGCAGACGCAGAAACACGGCGCGGAGCATTATCGTTCCGCACGCGCGCGCGGCCAAAGCAAGAAACTGGAAGTTGCCGTCGCCATCGGTTCCGATCCCGCTACTGCGCTGGCCGGAATTTTGCCCGTACCGCCGGATCTCGACGAATTCATGTTTTCCGGGTTCCTGCGTCGCGAGCCGGTCGAAGTCGTCGCCTGCGAGACGCTCGACCTGGAAGTCCCGGCGAATTCAGAAATCGTTCTCGAAGGTTACGTCGATCTTTCCGAAACGCGCACGGAGGGGCCGTTCGGCGATCACACCGGCTTTTATTCTTTGGAAGGGCAGTATCCTGCGTTTCATGTCACCTGTGTAACGCACAGGAAAGATCCGATTTATCTCACGACGATCGTCGGCCCGCCGCCGCAGGAGGACTACTGGATTGGCCACGCGATCGAACGCGTGTTCCTCCCGGTCATGAAGATGCAATATCCCGAAATTGTGGATGTGGCCATGCCGGCCGAGGGCATCTTTCAGAATCTGATGATCGTCGCGATCCGGAAATCGTATCCGGGTCACGCACGCAAAATCATGAACGCGATCTGGTCGCTCGGGCAAGCCATGTTCACCAAGGTGGTGATCGTCGTGGATCACGACGTGGACATTCAAAACTCGCGCGAAGTCGTCTGGAAGGCGCTCTGCGCAATCGATCCGGAGCGCGACGTTCAATTCGTCCTCGGCCCGGTGGACACGCTCGACCACGCGGCGCGGATGCAGGATTTCGGCTCGAAGATGGGAGTCGACGCGACCCGCAAGTGGGCCGGCGAAGGCTATGCCGGTCGCTGGCCCGATGAAATTCGGATGGACAGCGCAACGAAGTCTCGCGTCAACGAGCTATGGGCGCGGCTGGGGCTCGACGATCGCGCCAGGCGATAAACGGCGTGGCCGGCTCGCGGGTGTGGTTGCATCTCGCCCGCTGGAGTAGCAGAATTGCGACAATGACCACTCGGGGACCTGCAGTTTCTTCCGCCGCGGCGATTTGGGCAATCGCTTCGGCTCTCGTTCTTCCGCCGGGCTCGGCAAGTCTGAGTCAAGCGGCGCAAGACGAAAAACCATCCAATGCCTCTGCCGCGAGTCCCTCGCAGCCGGCGCCGCCGCAAGAAACTCCGGCCCATCCCTTGCACGTGGAAACCCGGGCTGTCGAAGTGAGCGTTCGCGTCACGGACAAGCATGGAAATCCGATCAACGGTCTGACCAAAGATCAGTTCGTCGTTCTCGACGACAAGAGGCCTCAGGCGATCGGCTATTTCTCGGTGGTAACGAACGTGCCCACTTCCGAGCACGCAGACGACCCTCTGCCTCCCGATACCTTCGTGAACGGATACGGCCTGCGCAGCGGAGCTCCAGCCAGCGTCACGATGATTCTCCTGGACTCGCTCAACACCAGCTTCCTCGTTCAGGCTCGCGGCCGCGATGCCGTGATGAGATATCTTCGAACCATCCAGCCGGGAGACCGCGTGGCCCTTTGTGTGCTCAGCGACCGCCTCCATGTTTTGCACGACTTCACGTCAGACTCGGCAGGCCTCGTGCGGTCGCTCAACGAATACAAGGGTGCGACTTCGGCCGACTTGGATATGACCGACGCCTCCCTCGCAAATCAAGTGAATCGGGCGCTTGTGGACGTGACCAAAGACGCTGAGATTCACGAAGCCGACGCGGCCTCGCCGTTGCGCGGCCAGATAACCAGCACCTCGCTCCGTGCAATTGCTGACTACTTGGGTGGACTTCCCGGCCGCAAAAATCTGATCTGGGTTTCCGCCAGCTTTCCCTTCAACATCGAGACGAATAATTTGGAACGCACGCGAACTGGCCGCCGGCTTGCCGACGCGTCAGATGAAGAACTCACCGTTCGCGCGCTGCTCAATGCCAACGTCTCCGTCTACCCGGTCGACGCGAATGGACTCATCACCGGCGGAATTACGGGCACCGAAATCATTCGCCCAACGGCGTTCACCGATCTCGCGCCAACCAAGGTCCTCGCGGGACGCACCGGCGGGCGCGCCTATTTCGACAGGAACGACATCATGGGTTCCATTCGAGACGCCATCAACGACTCGCACTTGAATTATGAAATCGGTTTTTATCCGGACAACGTGATCTGGGATGGGAGTTTTCATACCATCCACATCAAAGTGAATGTGCCGGGGGCTCAGGCTTCCGCGCGCGACGGCTACTTTGCCCTCGGGGAGGAGCGCGCGTCGCCTCAAACGCGCATGGCCCTGCTCGCCGAAGCTGCCCGTGGTCCGCTCGATGCCACGGAGCTCAGCGTCCGCGCGCACGTTTCCCCCGTGGGTTCGGCGAGCGACACCGACGAGCCGAGACTGAACATAAAAGTCTCGCTCGATACCCGCCAGTTTGATTTCGTGGAATCCAACGGCACGTGGAATGAGTTGCTGGATGTCGCTTTTGTGCAGCTTGACGAGAAGAATCAGATTATCCGGACGAGCCGCGAGTCTTTCCCGTTTTCGCTGGATCGTGCCTCGCTCGACCAGCTAACGACGCAAGGATTCTCTCTCGAAGAAGAAGTTCCCGTTCGCGCTGGCGCTGTTCAATTAAGAGTGATCGTTCGCGAAGGCGGGCGCGGGAGCATCGGCTCGCTGAAAATTCCTCTGGAGCCCTACATCGCCGCGCACACAAATTGAACGTTGTAATCGCCACAAAGTTTCGAGTCTAAAATTTCCAAGTCGCGGGAAACGAGCCATTTAGCGATTTCTAATCGCCACAGAATTTTCGGCCGGCCCGCAGATTTGTGGGTCCCCGTTCGCGCTGGCTTCGAGTAAGCCTTTTTGAGATAGCGCCGATCGCCGGTTGGCAATCGAGCGATTGTCGCCCGCGGATCCGAATTGAGCCGGCTTCGTCCGCTCGCTTGTGAATTCGGAACTAATTTGGCTTCGGGGGCGCTGAAGGCGCTGGCGCCGCCGGCGCTGGTGCAGCGGGCGCTGAAGGCGCTGGCGCTGCCGCCGCGGGCTTGGGTTGAATCGAGACCAGCTCGATCTCAAAGATCAGCGTTTCGCCCGGTCCGATATCCGGCGGATGGCCGTTATCCCCATACGCGAGATCGCCGGGAATGAAAAGCTGCCATTTCGATCCGACAGGCATAAGTTGCAGCGCTTCGGTCCATCCCTTGACTACGCGGCCGACGGGAAAAATTCCGGGCTGGCCGCGCTTCGCCGAGCTGTCGAA
The DNA here is from genome assembly GCA_035622115.1 of Candidatus Acidiferrales bacterium. Taxonomy (GTDB): domain Bacteria; phylum Acidobacteriota; class Terriglobia; order Acidiferrales; family UBA7541; genus Palsa-147. The sequence continues at coordinate 358 of DASPVY010000137.1, read as the reverse complement.
TTCTTTGCCGTCAATCAGGGTCCCGCGATAGTTGCAGGAAACCACATCCGAAAGCACGGGCTTTGGTCCGGTTCCTTCGGTCAGGATTTTGTATTGCAGGCCGTCGGGGAGCACGACCACGCCCGGCTTCGTTTTGTTTTCGGCAAGAAACGCATCGCCCGCTTTTTTGTTGGCGTCCAGCGCCACCTGATGCGCGGCCACTTGCTTATCGTGGAGGCTCTTTTGCAGCGCCATGATTACGTTGCGCGCTTCGGCATCGGTGAGCAGCGTCTGGCCGCCGGCAAGTTCATCATTAATTCCGCGAAGAATCAGATCCGGATTCACTTCAATCGATTGCGCGTGCATGCCACGGCCCACG
>DASPVY010000136.1:0-2946 GCA_035622115.1 Candidatus Acidiferrales bacterium | reverse complement strand
CGCACGGGACTGGTGATGAGCGTGACGCAAACCAGTGATCAGCAAATGAACTTTACGATTTCGAGCTCGAGCTCGCCCTCCCGGATGACCTACGCAGGCGAAGTGAAAAGCCAATCGCAAATCGCCCTTCTCCCGGACACTTCAGCCGATTTCCGCTAGCTCGCCTGCGGCGCCAATTTGCGCATCGCGGTATAATGGTTGTTTGGCCTGACGACGGAAGTTCGGGTTGGGGACGGCACACTGATGGACTTCAAGATTTCAAGCGACTACGAACCCCGGGGCGACCAGCCGCAGGCAATTGCGCAGCTGATCGAGGGTGTGTCGGCCGGCGACAAGCACCAGGTGCTTCTCGGGGTTACGGGTTCGGGCAAGACTTTCACGGTCGCAAAAATCATCGAAAAAATGAACCGGCCGGCGCTCGTTCTTGCGCACAATAAGACGCTCGCCGCGCAGCTTTTTCATGAGTTCAAATCGTTCTTCCCTCGCAACGCGGTGGAGTATTTTGTCAGCTACTACGATTACTACCAGCCGGAAGCATACGTGCCCTCGAGCGATGTCTATATTGAAAAAGAAGCGACGATCAACGAGGAGCTCGACAAGCTACGCATGAGCGCGACGCGATCTCTCTTCGAGCGCCGTGACGTCATCATCGTGGCGTCGGTTTCCTGCATCTATGGCCTGGGTTCACCCGAAGCTTACTACGGCATGCTGGTGATGCTCGAGAAGGGCCAAACCATCTCGCGCGAAGCGATGTTCCGAAAGCTGATTGAGATTCAATACGAGCGCGGCGAAGACTTGCGGCGCGGAACATTCCGGGCGCGCGGCGATATTATTGAGATTTATCCTCCGTATGACGACACCGCGGTTCGGATCGAATTATGGGGAAGCCAGATCGAAGCGATTCGGCGGATTGATCCGCTAACTGGCGAGATCCGGACCGCAGAATCTGATCCGTCGCGGGTGACGATTTATCCCAAGACGCACTACGTTGTTCCCGCAGAACAGCGGGAGCGCGCGATCGGTACGATTCTCGAAGAACTTGAGTGGTGGAAGGGCGAGCTCGAGAGAAAAGGACGGATTGTCGAGGCTCAGCGCATCGAACAGCGCACCCGCTTCGATATCGAAATGATGCGCACGATCGGCTACTGTCACGGAATCGAGAACTACTCGCGGCACCTCTCGGGCCGCTTGCCGGGAGAAGCGCCGCCTACCCTGCTCGATTACGTTCCGACCGATTATCTTCTGATCGTCGACGAATCGCACCAGACGATTCCGCAGGTGCGAGGAATGTTCCACGGCGACCGTTCGAGAAAACAAACTCTCGTGGATTACGGCTTCCGGATGCCGTCCGCTCTCGATAACCGTCCGCTCACATTTGAAGAGTTCGAAAACCGCGTAAATCAGGCGATCTATGTTTCCGCGACTCCCGGACCGTACGAGTTGACGAAAGCCGGAGGCGTGGTGGTCGAGCAGGTGATTCGTCCGACCGGGCTCGTGGATCCGCAAGTCGAGGTGCGTCCGGTGAAGGGGCAAGTGGACGATCTGCTTGAAGAAATTCGAGTGAGGGCGACGCGAGACGAGCGCGTCCTCGTGACCACGCTCACGAAGCGGATGGCCGAAGACTTGGCCGAGTATTTCAGCGAGGTCGGAGTCCGCTGCCGCTATCTGCACTCCGAGATCGAGACGCTTGAGCGGGTGCGCATCCTGCGTGATTTACGGCGTGGCGAATTCGACGTGCTCATCGGCATCAATCTTTTGCGCGAAGGGCTCGATCTGCCGGAAGTCTCGCTGGTCGCGATATTGGACGCGGATAAAGAGGGCTATCTGAGAAGCGCCACTTCGCTCGTGCAGACCATCGGTCGCTGCGCCCGGCATCTCGAAGCGCGCGCGATTTTGTACGCGGACACGATGACGGAATCGATGCGACTGGCGATTGGAGAGACGAACCGGCGCCGTGCCAAGCAGGAAGCATACAATCTCGAGCACAACATCACGCCGGAAACAATTCATAAAGTCGTGGATATGCAGCTCGCCAAGATTGTCGAAGCGGATTATTTGACGGTGCCGGTGGATGAAACGGAGCTTGGTGACATCGCGAATGAAGACGATCTGAGGAGGGTTATCGAGCAACTGGAAACACAGATGCGCGACGCGGCGAAAAAATTCGAATTCGAGCGCGCCGCAAGCTTGCGCGACCGCGTGCGGGCCCTGCGTCAAAGAGATCTGTTTGCCGCGCCGGCCGAGCCTGCGGGCCCGGCGCAAACCGCATAGTTGGGCGGAATTGATTCCTTTTGCGCAGCGGAGTTCGCGAATCCCAGTTGCTCAAACCAGGCCGCGGCGCAGCTCGGCCAGCGGATAAAACGTGCCGCGCCACGAGACGCCGCCATGCCAAAGCGTCAAAAAGGCCGAGCGCGCGAGCATCCACGCGAAAATTGCCGCGCCGATTGGATGAGTGAATCCGTACAACGGCGATGCGCCCGCGCTGACGGCAACTGCCGCGTGGCAAGCGAAGGAAATCGCGACCGCGACTCCAGCAAACACGCGCGCCCATCCGTGAACGAATGGCAGAGCCAACCACGGAAGCACGCTCATGATCAGCAAGCCGAAAATCTGGCCGCTCACCATGGTGATTCTGTAACTTGCTGCGGCGAAAAAAGTTTTCGATGAACCTCGTACGAGATTTCCAAGTCCGGCATGCCATCGCACGCTGACGTGATGCGGCGCGTAGCCGACCTGGGAAATGTACCCGGCGCGCTTGGTGAGCTTCGACAGCTTCATGTCCTCGAGCACCTCCAGCGGCATTCCGCGATGGCCGTTGAAGGCGTCGTAAGCTTCGCGTCGAATAAGTTGAAACGCACCGATGCCGATGTACCGGGAGGAGCGTGGGTCCTTGGTTCGCCAAGCCTCTTCACCGAGAGCAAAGCCGAGGCCGAAAAATGTCATCAC
>DASPVY010000135.1:0-13037 GCA_035622115.1 Candidatus Acidiferrales bacterium | reverse complement strand
CCAAGCTCGGTCGCAATTAGCCGCATGCCGGTTTCGCTGACGACCAGCGCCACGCGCGCCACCCGCTTATCCGCATCCAGCAGCCGCAGAACCGCCCTCGCATAAATGGCGCCGCTCGCGCCGGTGACGCCGACGGTGATGACTCTGCCCTTGCTGCCCTCTGTCGTGATTTTTGCCATTTGGCGAATTTTCCAATTTATGCAGGCGCTTTGGGCAAAGTCAAGGCGGCAAGATGAGTGGGGAAGCGGTCGTGGCGCGAGCTAACGAGTTCGGGTGCAAGATGCCGCGCCCCGTGTTATGGCCGCGCGAGCTCAATCTCGACGAGCCTTACTTCGCTCGTGAATTCACCGGTCGTCCGCGAATAGGTCACAAAGATTGTCTCACCGCCATTCACGTCGTATTCCGAATGCGCGAGCGCGTCGTACACATTGCCGCCGCCGGCTGGCTGCATCGCTACAAATGCCAGCACTTCACGCGACCACGGCCCCTCCGGATTCGGCGCGGTACGCATCAACACGTTTTGCGAGAATGGCGGGCTGTATACCGCGACGTATTGCTGAAGGTAATTGTTCCACGAAACGCTCATGATGCTAGACCCGGTAAAAACGGAGATTGCATCGGAAATCTGCGGTGACCAATTCCCGCTGCCCGCGTAAAAAGTCCACGCTCCGCGATTCTGCGCGCTCGCGGGAGCGACCTTCCCCAGCCGACAGCCTTTGTCGGAACCGTTGCTCGGCGTTCCGCAGCCGTAGGCGTAAAGCATTCCGCCGCTCATGAACGCCGCGGTTCCAAACCCGGGCTCATTTTGACCGAACATCAGATCCGGATGATTCGGCACCACTGGCGGATTGAGAATCGGCCTTTGAGGGAGTTGCTGAAAATCCCGCCAGACGGCGACGGAATTCCCGACCCCCTGAAAATTAAAATTTCCGGGCATCGCGGAGACAACGCCGTAGAACACGAATGCCTGGTTCGTGCCCGCGTCGGAAACGATTGACGAAGGCCACAAGGCCCAGCGCGCGCCACAAGGCTGGTCCGCGCAAGGATTTCCGTTGTGTTCCGTGTTGTAATCCTGCTCAGCCGCCGTCTCGGCGAGTATCATCGTCGGCGCGCCTGCGGAATCCAGCCGTTCTTGGAAGCCGCTGATGCCGTCCTGCGCGTTCAAATCCGTTGTGTAGGACCACGAATCGCTGATCAGCGAAAAGCCTTCCGCGTTGGGCTTGGCGAGAAATGTGTCGCCATACAGCCAAACCGAATAACCTTGAAACAGGGCGCTGTAGCCGCCGTCGCGGCCAAGAATGTCGGGATTCGTGGGGATGACCCCAAGATCCTTCACGCCTGCGACCGTCAACGCCGCGGGCGGTCCGGGATTTGAATTGCAGCCAGACAGCCCGAGCGCCAGCAGCGCAAGGAGAATCAGCCGCTTAGATATAGTCTGCGGAGGCTGTCGGACTGCGCGTTGGGATAACAGCGAAATGAGCTGGAACTGCTTCACGGCCACACCTTTGCTGAATGTTAGACGACATCACTGACAAATCGTTAAAGATATTTTTGTCGCAGGACTCCAGCCTTCGTATCGGATGCTACAATGCGCGCGGAATGACTCCACGATGAACGAAAGCGACGCAAGGAAATTTCTGGCCGTAGTGCGCGCGGGCCACATTTCGGTCGATGACGCGCTCGAAAAATTGCGCCGGCTTCCCTACGAGGATCTCGGCTTCGCCAAAATTGATCACCATCGTTCGCTGCGCCAGGGATTTCCGGAAGTCATCTATGCGCGGGGCAAAACGCCGAAACAAGTGGCCGAAATCGCTCGCGGAATGTTGCGCGCCAAGTCCACCCACAACATTTTGATCACCCGCGCCAGCCCGGAGACGTTCGCGGCCGTTCGCCGCGTCGCTCGCCGTGCGAAATTTCATCCTCTTTCCGGCGTGATCGCTGTGGATCGCACTCGCGTCGTTTCCGGCAAAGGCCTCGTCCTCATCGTGACCGCCGGAACCAGCGACATCCCCGTCGCCGAAGAAGCGCTGCTCAGCGCGCAGATCATGGGCAATCGCGCCGAGGCGATTTACGACGTGGGTGTCGCGGGCCTGCACCGCCTGATGGTGCATCGCAAAAAGCTCGACGAAGCGCGCGTGATTATTTGCGTCGCAGGGATGGAAGGCGCGCTGCCCAGCGTCCTCGGCGGCCTGGTCGGGGCGCCGGTGATTGCCGTCCCGACGAGTACGGGCTACGGCGCGAGCTTCGGCGGCGTCGCGGCGCTGCTGGGGATGCTCAATAGCTGCGCGTCAAACGTGAGCGTGGTGAACATCGACAATGGATTCGGCGCGGCCTGCGTGGCGACGGTGATCAACAAACTCTAGGCCAGCGCGGCGCGCAGTGCGTCCGCCAGCGCGGCCTCTTCGTCGTCGAACACAGTTCGCAAATCCAGCACCAGCCGGTTATTTTCGATTCGCGCGATGATCGGCGCGCCCGCCGCCGGCTCGCGCAATCGCGCTTCAATTTCTTCCGCGGAATGCTGCCGGCTCGTCACCGCAATCAGCCAAGTCGGCAGCGCCTGATCCGGCGTCGAACCGCCACCGATCACCGAGGTCCCCTCCACAATTTCAATCCCGGCGCCCGCCGGCAGCGATGCATTCACGCGTTCGGCCAGCGCTCGCGCGCGCCGCTCGATTTCCACAGCGCTCGCCCGAATCATCCGCAGCGCCGGAATCTCGTCGAGCGCGCCGCGGCGATAGGCCAGCAACGTCATTTCCAGTGCCGCGATGGTCAATTTATCCACGCGCAGTGCGCGAAACAGGGGATTTCGGCGGATGCGCTCGACGGCTTCCCTTTTCCCCGCAATAATCCCCGCCTGCGGCCCGCCCAGCAGCTTGTCTCCGCTGAACGAAATCACATCGGCGCCCGCGACGATGCTTTCGCGCGCCACGGGCTCGTTCACTCCGGCCCCGGCGAGATCGGCGATGCAGCCCGACCCGAGATCTTCGTATACAGGAATTTTCTTTCGACGTCCCAGCCCCACAATTTCTTGCAGCGAAGGCCGGGCCGTGAATCCGGTCATGCGGAAATTCGAAGGGTGAACGCGCAACAGCAGCCGCGTGCGTTCGCCGATGGCGCGCTCGTAATCGGCGATGCGCGTCCGGTTCGTCGTGCCCACCTCGCGCAGCACCGCGCCGCTTGCCGACATGATGTCTGGAATTCGAAAGCCGTCGCCGATTTCGATCAGCTCGCCGCGCGATAAAATCACTTCCGCGCCTTGCGCATACGTGTTCAGCACCAGAAAAACGGCCGCGGCGTTGTTATTGACGACGATCACCGCTTCTGCGCCCGCCGTTTCCGCCAGCAGCCGAGACATATGCACGTCGCGCTTTCCGCGCCCGCGCGACGCCGCATCGTACTCCAGATTCGAATAGCGTCCGGCCGCCGCAACGATATGCTCGAGCGCGGCAGGAGCGAGCGGCGCGCGTCCCAAATTCGTGTGCAGAACCACGCCCGTCGCATTGATCACGCGTCGCAGCGACGGCGCGAGAGCCTTCTCAATTCGCGCCAAAATCTCTTGCTCCAGACCCGCCGAATCGCCATCCGCCGCCCGATCCTCTTTCAAATTCCGCCGCAACTCCGCCAGCGTCTCGCGCACTACCCTCGTCGCCAGCGCGCGGCCAGCCCTCGTCGTGGCGTCGGCGATCGCTGGACGGCCCAGCAAATCGTCCACCGAAGGCAATCCCCTGAGCGGATTGGCACGCTCTCGCGTCGCGCGTTTTGCACGCGAACTCATCGTTCGGTATTGGAACACACCGCCCCGCGAGCGGGCAACGCCGGGGCTTGCCGCTTCCGAAACGCCCTGCCAGCCACTGGTTGACGCTACGTCCACACACCCGTAGGCTCGAAACAGCCGCCAAGAGTGCCATGCCGACCGTAGACGAAGATCTGGACCAAATCGAGCACGACATCCGCATCCTCAAGATTGAGTACGAGCAATTCTTCGGCGGCGGCCGCAAGCGCCCTCCCATTGATACACAGTGGCGCTTGGATTCGCTCGTGAAGCGCTACGGCGAGCGCCTGGCCGAAATCAGCCTGCAGCAGCGATTCCGTTTCAACAATCTTCTCTCCACCTACGCGAAGTATCAGGATATGTGGCGCAAGAGGGTGGTGCGCAAAGAGTTGGGGACTGTCGATCGCCACTTCGGCGCCGCGGCCAAAGCCATCGCGGCGCAGCGCGCGAGAGACATGGCCGAAGCCCGGCGCGCCCTCGCCCACACGGAAGCGGCAACCGCCGGCTTGCACGGTGGACGCCGCTCCCACGACGACGACGAAATCCCGGCCGCGGCGGCCAGTCCCGCGTTCTCCGTTCAATTCTCAGGCAACAACAAGGAAACACGGAAGGTGCACGATCTCTACGGCGCTTTGATTGACACGCGCATGGCCACCGGCGACAAGTCCGGCGCGCCCAGCCTCGAAGAATTCGAGCGCTTCGTTGAGAAGAAAACCGACGAACTCCGCCGCCGCGGTGGCAAGGAAATCGAGTACACCGTCACCATCGAAGGCGGCAAGGTCAAGCTCAAGGCCCGCGTCAGCCGCTAGCCCCGCCGAACCTCCATCTTGCGATTTCTGCGCAGGCGTTTAAACTAACCCGTTTTCAGTGTCCCGATTGCATCGTCCGGAGGATTGCCGTGCCGATTGAGCGCGCTCTCCTGAGCGTGTATGACAAAACAGGACTGGCCGATTTTGCGCGGCGGCTCGCGGCCCTGAAAATTGAAATTGTCTCCACCGGCGGAACGGCGCGCATGCTCCGCGAGGCGGGACTAAACATCCGCGATGTGGCCGAGTTGACCGGCTGGCCCGAGATGTTCGGCGGGCGCGTCAAGACCCTGCACCCCATAGTTCATGGCGGAATTCTTCTTCAGCGCGCAAAAGAAGACGACCGCAAGGAAGCCGCCAGCCACGGCATCGCTCCAATCGATCTCGTGGTCGTGAATCTCTATCCCTTTTCCGCCACGGCACGAAAGCCCGGCGTCACTCCCGAAGAACTCATCGAGAATATCGATATCGGCGGCCCTGCGATGGTGCGATCGGCGGCGAAGAATTTTCAGAGCGTCGCGGTGGTCACCGATCCGGCGGATTACGATCGCATTGCGCGTGAAATCGAAGCGAGCCGTGAAGTGAGTCTCGCGACCCGGCTGGAATTGGCGCGCCAGGCGTTTGCCCGCACGGCGCGCTACGACGGCGAAATCGCCACCGAACTCGAGCGCCTTTCGGCCAACGGCCAAGTGCGTCTGATCGACCAGCCCCTCCTGCCCGAACGCCTTCACGTTGCGCTCGAACGCCGCCAATCGATGCGCTACGGCGAAAATCCACATCAGTCCGCCGCGCTCTATATTTCCGCGGGCCGTGCAGCCGTGGGTCTCGCCGGAGCCAGGCAGCTTCAAGGCAAGGAACTTTCCTACAACAACCTCGTTGATCTGGATGCGGCTTGGGCCCTCGCGAAGGAATTCAAGCGGCCTGCGGTGGCCATCATCAAGCACAACAATCCCTGCGGCGCGGCGGAGCAGGATCGCCTCGTTGACGCCTACGTGAAAGCGCTGGCCTGCGATCCGGTGTCCGCATTTGGCGGAGTTCTCGCGTTCAACCGCGTGCTCGATGCCGCCACCGCCGACGAATTCTCAAAGCTCTTCGCCGAATGCGTGGTTGCGCCGGGGTTCGACGCCGCGGCGCTCGAGAAATTATCGGCCAGAAAGAACCTGCGCCTGCTCGAAATGGCGGGGGAAGATTCCGCGCGCGAACTTGTGCTGAAGCCCATTTTTGGCGGCGTCCTCGTTCAGGAGTCGGACGCGCACGAACTCGCCGAGAGCGAAATGAAAACAGTCTCCGAACGCGCGCCCACCGATTCCGAACGCCGCGCGCTCGCGTTTGCATGGAAAGTCTGCAAACACGTCAAATCGAATGCCATTGTTTTTGCGCGCGAGGGCTTCACCGTCGGCGTCGGCGCGGGACAGATGAGCCGCGTCGACGCAGTGAGAATCGCCGTGATGAAAGCACAATCGCCGCTCGCCGGAACCGTCGTCGCCTCCGACGCGTTTTTTCCGTTTCCCGACGGCGTCGAAGAAGCCGGAAAGGCCGGCGCGACGGCCGTCATTCAGCCCGGCGGCTCCGTCCGCGACCCGGAAGTGACCGCCGCCGCCAACAAATTCGGCATGGCCATGGTCTTCACCGGTATCCGCCACTTCCGCCACTAGCACCGCCGCAAATCTCGCCCTTCGGGGGCTTGCCGCGCAGCGCACAGGCTCTGTCGATTCAGTCGATTAGCGGATTTCTTTAGCGAGTTCGTACCCTCTTACAAACGCAATGCGTCCTACTAGCGTCCTACTGTGTGTGGAACGGCTTGATGCTATTTTTTTGACGATGTGCAAGCGGTAGCCGATAATGGCAGTTTACGGTGAGCAACTTATGATCCTTCGTAAGAGCATCGTCCTGGCGGGAGCCGCGCTTTTTACGGCTCCTTTGTGGGCGCAGGATGCGAAACCTCCGCAGGACGCGATGCCTGCGCAGTCCAAAACCAATCAGACTCCTTCGAATGCCGGCGACAAAAATTCGGGCCCGAGCGATAAAGATCTCGCCGACGCCTATTTCAACTTTGCCATGGGCCACGCCGAGGAGGAGGAATACGAACTCACCGGCCGCTCGGAAAACGCCGACCAGGCCGTGGAATATTATAAAAAGGCCCTGGCTCTCGATCCCGAGTCGTCCGTCATCATCGAGCGTCTCGCAGAAATCTACGCCAAGTCCCAACGCATCCGCGACGCCGTCCTTCAAGCCGAAGATGCCATCAAGGCCAACCCGGATAATGCCGCGCCTCATCGCCTGCTGGCGCGCATTTACGTCCGCAACCTCGGCGATCTAAGCACTGGCACGGGCCAGCGCGACATGATCGACAAAGCCATCGATCAGTTCCGCGAAATTCTGCGCATCGAGCCGAAAGATTCCCAATCGGCGCTCTGGCTCGCTCGCCTCTACCGCTTCGAGAACGAGCACGACAAGGCCGAAGAAACTCTCCGCGATGTTCTGAAGTGGGATCCCGCCAACGAAGGCGCGCTCGAACAATTGAGCCAATTGCTGATGGATGAAGGCCGCCCCAGCGACGCCATCGAACTCTTGAATAAAGCCGCGGCGCAATCCGATTCGCCGACGCTCTGGGATATGCTCGGCGATGCCTACGCCCAAAATCACGATTACCCGAAATCCGAAGAGGCTTACAAGAAGGCCGTCACTTTCGACCCGGATGAGGCCTCGCATCGCAAGGGGCTCGCACAGGCCCTCCTGACCCAGGAAAAATTTCCGCAGGCGCTCGAAGAATACAAGCGCCTGGCCGACGCCGAGCCCGAGAATGCGGAAAATTTTCTGCGAATGTCGCAGATTTACCGGCACATGAATCAATTCGATCAGGCCGAAAATAACATTCTCCACGCCAAGCAGCTGGCGCCGGGAAATCTCGAAGTGCTCTACAACGAAGCCCTGGTCTACGATTCCGAAGGACGCTTCGACGACGCCGCTCACGTCCTGGCCGATGCCATCGCCGGCGTGACCGGCCAGACCGAGAGCCCCGAAAATCCCAGCGCCCTCGCGATTCTCTACGAAGAATTGGGCCGCATCTATCGTGAAAAAGAGGACTATTCCTCCGCCGAAAAAAGCTATGAGGAGCTCGCAAAGCTGGGGCCGGAAGAAGCCAAGCGCGCGCAAATGCTCTTGATCGATACGTATCGCGAAAGCCACGAAATCGACCGCGCCATCGCTGAAACTCAAAAGGCGATGAAGGCCAACGAAAAAGACCGCAGCCTGCTGGTCACCTACGCGATTCTGCTCGGCGAGAAAAGCCAGACGGACGAAGCCGACAAAGTTCTGCGCGGCCTGCTGCACAACAACGCGGACGACCAGGAGATTTATCTCGATCTCGCGCAGGTTCAGGAGCGCGGCCGCCGTTATGCCGACGCCGAAGAAAGCGCGCAAAAAGCCGAGCAGCTCGCTCCGGGCGCAGCGGAAAAAGTAGCGGCATGGTTCATGCTCGGAGCGGTTTACGAACGCGAAAAGAAATTCGATCAGGCCGAAGCCGAGTTCAAGAAGGCGCTGGAGGCCGATCCGAAGAATGCCTCCGTTCTGAATTATTATGGCTACATGCTCGCGGACCGCGGCGTGCGCCTGGAAGAAGCCACCTCGATGATCAGCCGCGCGCTCGAACAGGAGCCGTCGAACGGCGCTTATCTCGACAGCATGGGCTGGGTCTATTACAAGCAGAACAAGCTCGCCGAAGCCGAAGAGTATTTGACCAAGGCCGTTGACCGCTCGGCGCACGACCCGACGATTCTCGGGCACCTCGGCGACGTCTATGCCAAGATGGGCCGGACGGAACGGGCCGGAGCGCTGTGGGAAAAGGCGCTGGCCGAATGGCAGCGCTCGCTTCCGGCCGACTACGAAGCCGACAAAGTCAGCGAACTCGACCAGCGGCTCAAGAATCTGAAACGCAGCAAGCTGGCCGAAAAACCCGCACCGGACGAGAACAAACCGCAATAAGATACGCCGCATGAAAAATTCGGTGCGCCTTCCGGCGTTCGCGAAGGTGAATTTGTGTCTCCACGTCCTGGGCCGGCGTGCGGACGGCTATCACGAGCTCCGGACGATCTTTCAAGCCATCGGACTGCACGACACGCTCGAAATCGCGCGTGCCCGGCGGCCGGGAATCACGCTCGAAATCGACGATCCTGCGCTGCCTGCGGGACGCGAGAATCTGGTCTATCGCGCGATTGACGCGATGCGCCGGGAGTTGAACTATCGCGGCGGAATTCACGCGCGGCTCGAGAAACTCATTCCCGTGGCGCGCGGATTGGGCGGCGGCTCGAGCGATGCGGCCGCGGCGCTCGTCGGCATGCTCCGCCTGACGGGCCGGAAACTGCCGCTCGCACGGCTGATCGAGATCGCCGGGGGCCTCGGCGCGGATGTGCCGTTCTTTCTCTTCGGCGGGAGATCGCTCGGCGTCAATCGCGGCGACGAAATCTATCCGCTTCCCGACGAGAAAAAATCCTGGGCGGTGATCGTTTCGCCCGCGGGCATCGCCGTGAGCACGCGCGAAGCTTTTGAGTGGGTTTCTTTGGAATTGACAAAGCGCCGAGCGCCCCGTAAAATCTTTGGTTTCTGCGCTCTGTGCTGGAGCCGGCAGGAATCCGCCCTCGAAAATGACTTCGAGGTTCCGGTTTTCCGCCGCCATCCCCGCCTCGGAGAAATTCGAAGCGAGTTGCTCAAGCGAGGAGCTGCAAGAGCCGCGCTGGCAGGTAGCGGGTCGGCGGTGTTCGGATTATTCCGGAGCCCAGCGCAGGCGCGCCGAGCCGCGGTCAGTTTCCCGGACGACCAGGTCTTCTTGGTTGAAACGCTCGCCAGGGAAGATTATGTCCGGGCTCTGCGCACGCCGCTTACCGCCTGAGGGGAATCGTTGATCGACGAGAGATTCAAGATTTTCTGCGGCAGCGCGAACCCGGCGCTCGCCCATGCGATTTGCGATTTCCTCGGCGTCAAGCTTGGGAAAGCCGAACATGGGCGATTCAGCGACGGCGAAACGCGCTTTCAGATTTTAGAGAACGTGCGCGGCGCCGATGTCTTCGTGGTCCAGCCCTGCTCGCATCCGGTGGATTTCCACCTGATGCAGTTGCTGCTGATGATTGACGCGTTCAAGCGCGCGTCGGCCTGGCGGATTACGGCGGTCGTTCCGTATTACCCCTACGCCCGGCAGGATCGCAAGGACCGGCCGCGCGTGGCCATTTCGGCGAAGCTTGTTGCCGACTTGCTCGAGACCGCGGGATCGAGCCGCGTCCTGACGCTCGATCTGCACGCGCCCCAGATTCAGGGCTATTTCAACGTTCCGGTGGATCACCTCTTCGCCGCGCCGGTGATGGTGGAATATTTCAAGAAGAAATTATTGGGGCCGGTGACAGTGGTATCGCCGGATGCCGGCGGAGTGGAGCGGGCCCGATATTTCGCGAAGAAAATGGATGCGCCGCTGGCCATCGTGGACAAGCGCCGCATCGACGTGAACGTCAGCGAAGTGATGCACCTGATCGGCGACGTGGAAGGACGGCCGGCACTGGTGATTGACGACATCATCGACACGGCCGGAACACTGGTGAAAACGGCGGAAGCGCTGCGGGAAAATGGCGCCACCAGGGTGCTGGCCGCCGCAACGCACGCGGTTCTCTCCGGGCCCGCCGTCGAGCGCATCATGAATGCGTGCATTGATGAACTGGTGGTCACGGACTCCGTGCCGCTGAGCGCAGAGGCGCGGAAGCTCCCGAAAATTACGGTGCTCAGCGTGTCGGAACTCCTGGCGCGCGGCATCCGCAACATCCACGAAGAGACTTCGATCAGCGAGCTCTTCTTTTAGAACTCGAAGGAAGGACGTATGGAAAAGTTCAATGTAGAAGGAGCTGCGCGGGAAACGCGCGGCAAAGGGCCGGCCGGCCGCGAACGGCGAACCGGGATGATCCCCGCTGTGCTTTATGGCGGCAAGAAAGAAACGATCGCGATTTCGGTGAATGCCAAGCAGTTGACGCGGATTTTGCGCTCGGAAACGGGCCACAACTCGATTTTCAGCGTGCAACTCGGCGGCGGAAAAGAAGATCGGGCCATGGTAAAGGATTGGCAGGTCGATCCGATCACCGGCGCGCTGATTCACGTGGATCTTCTGCGCGTGGCGATGGATGTGCGCATGCGCGTGAAGGTTCCCGTTCATCCGGTCGGGGAGCCGCAGGGCGTGAAAGTGCAGGGCGGCATCTTCGAGACGGTGACGCGCGAAGTGGAAGTCGAATGCCTGCCGGGCGATATTCCGGAAGAATTCAAGGTGGATGTGACCGAGCTTCTGATCGGCAAACAGATTCGCGCGGCCGATATTCCCATCGACGTGAACAAGATCAAGCTGGTCAGCGATCCGCAGCGCGTCATCTTCCACGTCGTGACGCTGAAGGCTGAAGCCGAGCCGACGCCGGAAGCTGCCGTCACCGCGGAAGCGGCGCCCGCCGAGCCCGAGGTCATCAAGAAGGGCAAGAAGGAAGTCGAAGAAGGCGAAGAAGCCGCGCCGGCGGAGAAGGCCGAGAAGACGGAAAAGAAGCCCAAGGAGAAGTAGCCGGTCGAGTGGCGGTCATTTCGCCGGACCGGTTCGAGCCTCCTCATGCGACTCATCGTGGGTCTTGGCAATCCGGGCCGGGAATACGAAGCGACGCCGCATAATCTGGGTTTTCTCGCGATTGATTCCATCGCCGCAAAGGCGGGGATCAAAGTGAAGCGTCCGCAATCGAAGTCGTACGTGGGGCGCGGCGAAATTGCGGGCCAGGAAGTGGCGCTGGCCAAGCCGCAGACGATGATGAACTTGAGCGGCATGGCGGTGGACGAGCTGCTCGAGTGGTGCGAGTGCGACGCCGCTGAAATGATCGTGCTCTACGACGACGTGGCGCTGCCGTGGGGCATGTTGCGGATTCGGGAGCGCGGTTCGGCGGGCGGGCACAACGGTATGAAGTCGGTGATCGCCGCGGTTGGCTCTGAATTTCTCCGCGTGCGCATGGGGGTGCAGCCGGACCACCCCATTGGCGATCTGGCCGCGTACGTTCTGCGCCCGATGAACCGCGACCAGCGAGAAATCGCGGCGCAGATGGCCGCGGAAGCCACGGATGCCGTCGAACTGATTTTGTCTGAGGGCGTGGACAAGGCGATGCTGAAATACAATCGCCGGGTCGCGCAGCCTGCGGAAGAGTGAAGATTTTTTAGAACGGGAAATCGAGGAAACATGGAAGAGAGATTGTACGATCTGATTTTCATCTGCCGCCCGGATACACCGGAGGCGGAAGTGGACAAGCTGATTGCCACGCTCGAGCATACCGTGGCGGAAAAATCCGCCAAGATCGAAAAGCTCGAGAAGTGGGGCCGCAAGCGCATGGCCTATCGCGTCCACAAGCTCCGTGAGGGCTACTACGTGTATATGTCGATTCGTTCGAGCCACGGCGAATTGATCAAGGAGCTCGAGCGCCGGTTGAAAGTGGCGGACCCGGTGATCAAATACCTGACCATCCGCATCGACGAGGAAATGAAGCGGCAACAGAAACTTTCGAAGCGCCGCGAACGCCGCGCTGCGCGACGCCCGCGCAAAACCGCGCCCGCGCCAGCAGCGCCAACGCCCGCCGGAGAGCAATCCGCCTCCGTGCCTGGATAGATAGAGGAGAACTCGAATGGCCGATCCGAATAAACCAGAACAACCGCCAGCCGCAGCGAACGGCGCGCCGGCCTCGGCCCCCGCCGAGCAGGCGCCCGCAGCCGCGGCGCCGCAAGCACCGGCACAACCAACGCAAGCGCCCGCGCCACAGGCGCCGCCGCAATCTCAAGGATTCCAGGGCGGCGGAGGGCATCATGGCGGCCGGGGGCCAAGCCGAGGCCCGGGAGGCCCTGGGGGAGGTGGTCCGGGCGGACGTCCGCCAGGCGGGCCGCACAAACGCGGCAAGCGCAATTACGTGCGCAAGAAGAAAGTCTGCCGCTTCTGCGTGGATCGCGTCGACTACATTGATTACAAAAAGGCAGACATCCTCGCGTCATTCATTCAAGAGCGCGGGAAAATTCTGCCACGCCGGATGACGGGCACGTGCGCTCGCCACCAGCGCTGGCTGACCGTGGCGATCAAGCGGGCGCAGAATATCGCGCTGCTGCCGTTCGCGGCCGAGCTGTAAACGCATCGCGCGTCAATCGAGTGATGCGCCTAAATTGGATTTGAGGACAGGACAATGCAGATCATTTTGCAGGAAGACGTCGAGAAGCTAGGCAATCGCGGCGAGGTGGTTGAGGTTGCCGAAGGCTACGCGCGGAATTTTCTGCTTCCCCGCAAGCTCGCGCTCGCGGCCACGCCGGGAAACATGAAGCGGCTGGAACGCATGCGCGTGACGTTTGCGAAGCGCGAAGCCACCGAGAAGGCCGACGCGCAGAAGCTCGCCGAACTGCTGAATGGAGTCGCGCTGACGCTC
>DASPVY010000134.1:0-12480 GCA_035622115.1 Candidatus Acidiferrales bacterium | reverse complement strand
AGCATCTTGACCACCGCAATTGCCAGCGCGGCCACCGTATTCATCGACCCGAGATCGATGAAGGCCACGCCCGTGGTCAGCGCCGTCAGCGCCAGCAGGCACAAAAACACCGTCACATACGTTCGGACGGAAACAATGTGCCCGATCATCAGTAGCGCCCTCCGATTAGGTACAGCAGCGGGAAAAGAAAAATCCAAATAATATCCACGAAGTGCCAGTAGAGCCCGCTGACCTCCACCGGCGCGTAATACTCCGGCGAGAAGCGGCCTCGCCACGCCATGATCAGCATCACCGTCATAATTCCGAGTCCCACGATCATGTGCACCGCGTGCATGCCGGTCATGAAAAAGTAAAAGCAGAAAAACATTTCCACCGAGCCCATCGGCGGATTTCCGTGAACTTCCTCCTGCGGATTCCAGTGCAGCCCCGGCACGAAACCGTACTTCCATTTCGTGGCGTATTCGTCGAATTTGATTCCCAGGAAAACCGCGCCGAGAATCATCGTCAGAATCAAAAAAATGATCAGCGCCTTGCGCTTGCCCGTTTGAGCCGAATGCACGGCCATGGCCATGGTCAAGCTGCTGCCGATTAATACGGCGGTATTCGTCGCGCCGAGTTTGATATCGAGCAGCCGGCTGCCGCCCTCAAAGCCCGGCAGGTAGAGCGAGCGGTAAATCGTGTACGACGCGAACAGACCGCCGAAGAACATGATTTCCGTGACCAGGAAAATCCACATGCCGAGGTTTCCCGCCGCCTGCTGCTGCTCCATGTCGTCGAATTGATGGCGGAATCCCGGAACATCGGCGCCGGAATGAGGCGCGCCTCCGGAAACCCCCGGCGCCGCGAGTTCAGACATGCTTTTTCTTCTCCGGCTTGGCGTAGGCGTACGCTTCCTCGGTCACAATCGGAGTCTCCTCGAAATTTTCAGTCGGCGGCGGCGATGGCGTCTGCCACTCAAGCCCTTTCGCTCCCCACGGATTCGGGCCTGCGTGCGGGCCGTAGCGAATCGAGTAGATGAAATAAATCAGCGGAATCACGTAGCCGATTCCCAGAATCGAAGCTCCGGCGGACGACATGATGTTGAGAACCTGAAACTCCTGCGGATATACCGCGTAGCGCCGCGGCATTCCCAGATATCCGAGCACGAACTGCGGAAAGAACGTCAGATTGAATCCGGCAAAAATCATCAGCGCGGCGAAGCGCGCCCAGCCGTCGGAATAGAGCCGCCCGGTAATCTTGGGCCACCAGAAATGCAGGCCGCCAAGATAGGCCATCATCGTTCCACCCACCATGATGTAGTGGAAATGTGCGACGACAAAATAGGTGCCGTTCAAATGCACGTCCGTCGCCAGCGACGCCAGGAACAATCCTGTCAGCCCTCCCATCGTGAAAAGCCCGATAAAACCGAGCGCATACAGCATCGGCGCCTGATACGAAATCGAGCCCTTATAGAGCGTCGCGGTCCAGTTGAACACTTTGATTGCCGAAGGAATCGCCACCAGAAAACTCAGCACCGAAAAAATCAGCCCGGCGTACACCGATTGCCCGGTGACGAACATGTGGTGGCCCCACACCAGAAAGCCCAGAATCGCGATGGCCATGCTCGAAAACGCCACGAAGTTGTAGCCGAAGATTTTCTTTCGCGAGAACGCCGTGATCAGCTCGCTCACCACGCCCATTCCCGGCAGCACCATGATGTAAACCGCCGGATGCGAATAGAACCAGAACAAATGCTGAAAGAGCAGCGGATCGCCTCCGATGGCAGCGTCAAAAATTCCCACGTGCAACACGCGCTCAAGCCCGAGCAACACAATCGTGATTGCGATCACCGGCGTTCCCAGCATGATGATGACGCTCGTCGCATAAATCGACCACAGGAACAGCGGCAGCCGGAACCACGTCAGGCCCGGCGCGCGCATCTTGTGGATCGTCACCACGAAATTCAGGCCCGTCAGAATCGAAGAAAATCCGGCGATAAACACGCCCAGCGCGGTGGCCACCACGTGCGTTTGCGAGTAGAGGCTGCTGTAGGGAGGATAGAACGTCCAGCCCGTGTCGATGCCGCCGCTCATCAGCGAGTACAGCATCAACGATGCGCCCGTAATGTAGAGATACCAGCTCAACAGATTCAATTTCGGAAAAGCCAGATCGCGCGCGCCGATCATCATCGGCACCAGGAAATTCCCCAGCGTCGCCGGAATCGACGGAATCAGGAAGAAGAACACCATCACGATGCCGTGCGCGCTGAAAAGCTTGTTGTACGTGTCCGGCTGAACCAGCGAGCCTTGCGGCTCGATCAAATGGATCCGCATCAGCACGGCGAACATGCCGCCGATGAAAAACATCACCGAAATCGAGGCCAGATACAGCAGCGCGATGCGCTTGTGGTCCGTGGTGAACAGCCACGATTTGATGCCGTAGCTCGCGTTCAAATAATTAACGCGCGATGCGGCCGGCGCTTCCAGTACCGCCGTGCTCATTTCCCCGTCTTCCTTTCCTGCGCTCCCAGCGACTTCACGTAGGCGATCAACTGCAGAATCTGCTCTTCATTCACCTGCCCCTGAAACGTGGGCATCACCGGCGCATAGTTCGGCAGCGGCATCGAGTTCGGATTCACGATCGCTTGTCGAATGTAGGTTTCGTCCGCCACGCGCGTCTCGCCGCTTCGCAGCGTCACCGGCTTGCCGAAGAGCCCCTGAAGCACGGGCCCGCGCCCGGAGCCGTCGGCCACATGGCAGGTGATGCAGCCGAGCTGTCCGAAGAGCCGCTCGCCCGCCTGCGCCATCGTTTCGCCGTGCGCCCCGCCGCTCAGCCACTCGGCGTAATCGGTCGGCGTCATCACGTACACCCAGCCGATCATTCCCGAGTGCTCGGTCCCGCAGTATTGCGCGCAGAAAAAGTGATACGTGCCGGCCTTCGTCGCCTGGAACCAGATCGACGAGTAGCGCCCCGGCAGCGCGTCATGCTTGATCCGGAACGCCGGAATCGAGAAATCGTGAATGACGTCCTCCGACGTCATCGTCAGCTTCACCGGCACTCCCACCGGCACGTGCAGCTCGTTGATTTCCCGCGGGCCCTCGGGATGCTGCAGGTGCCACATCCACTGCTTCCCCACCACAAAAATTTCCATGGACGCGTTCGGCGGCCGCGCGTTTTCGAAATACAGGCTCGAGCTCCAAATGAACGCGATCACGCAAATCACCACCGGAACTCCCGTCCAGGTGATTTCCAGCGGCATGTACGTATGTGTCTCGGGCGGCTGTTCCTCGTCCGATCGGCGGCGGTACTTCACCATGAAATAAAAAATGATCGAAAAAATCAGGAACGTGAAAAATAGCGTGACCCCGGTCAGAAAATAATGCAGATGGTCCACTCCCGCTGCGATCGTCGAGGCTTCTGGCGGCTTGAGCGGAAAGCCGGGCCAGGCGCTCGCGGCGATCAGATCGGCGGCGAAATGAAACACGCTGGTCATGATTGGAACTCGGTCAAGCTCCCGCCTCGTGCCCGGGAAGATGCCGGTGTTCGCGCTTGATCAAAACCATCAGCAACGCGGCGATGCCCAACATCGTGATCAGCCCCGCGCCTTGCAGCACCCGCGAAATCAGCAGGCCGTATTTTCCCGTTGCCGGATCGTAGTGATAGCAATAGAGCAAAATCTGATCCACTGGCGAGCCGATCTTTCCCGCCGACGCTTCTTCCAATCCGAATCGCACGTCTCGCGGCGGATATTCGATCCCGTAGAAGTAGCGCGCCAGCCGTCCGTCCGGCGTCAGCACCATGATTCCGCTCGGATGCGCGAACTGCCCCGACGTCTTGTCGTACGCGTAATGAAAACCCACGGCCGCGGCCAGCGCTTTGATTTGCGGCTCATCGCCCGTCAGAAAATGCCATCCCTCCTCGACGCCCGCCCGCGCGTACATGCCCACGTACAGCTGCCGCTTCGCTTCGGCGAGCACCGGCCGCTCCGTCGGATCAATGCTCACCGTCACGACTTCAAAATCTTTTCCCAGTTCGAGCGGCACTTCTTTCAAGCTGTGCGTCAGGCTGTTCAGCACCTGCGTGCAAAGCATCGGGCACTGGTAGTAAACGAGCGTGAGGATGACGGGCTTTCGCCCGAAGAATTCGCCCAACTCCACCGCCTTGCCCTTCTCGTCGCGGAATTTCAAGTCGAGCGGTATCGCCGTATTCAGCTTTTGATCGAACGCTACATCCCTCAGCAGTTCCGGCCGCACTCCCGCGCTTTGCACCGGAGCCGGATCGTTTCCAGTCTGCTGCGTCCAGAGTGATTGCGCGTGCGCCGCAGCGCTCGTCGCCGCGCCCACACACGCGCCAAAGATGATGGCCGGCAGCCATCGCACGGTCGGCTTCATCTCGTCCCATCCTCCGCGGCCTTCGATTCCCCGCTGGCAGACGCATCGGGCTTCGCCGCTGGTGGCTGCGCTTCGCGTGCCGGCAGGCCGCGCTCGATCACCAGCCGCATCGCCCGGTCAATCGGGATTCGCACCACGCCGTTGTGCTCGTCCACCCATCCGTACGAATTCAAAATCTCCTGCTGCTTCTCCCAGTAGCTGTGAATGTCCGCTTGCGGCGTCACTTGCAATCGCGGCGAAGGCGGCAGCGTTCGCGCGTTCTCAAACGGCGATGCCGCGGGGCCCAGATTCTGCGTGTGCGCATAAAATCCGAAAACCCATCGCATCCCGATCGCCACGACGATCAGCAGAATGGCCAGCCCGACGCCGAACTTGACGATGCTCGCCGGATTGGCGTCCCGCGTTTCGTAGCCCACGTTTGGCGTTGGCGGCGGAGTGTGCGGATTAATCGCCATGTTGCAGCACTCCTTCGAATCGCGGATCGTGCAGCGGCACCAGCGGCCGTCGGCTCAACTGCCACGCAAATGTCGCCACCCACAGCCCGCCGATGGCCACCAGCAACGTCAAATCCAGCGGATGCACCCGCGGCCCATCCGGCTCGAACGCCGGCGCCACCAGCCAGTACACGTCCACCAGGCTGATCGCAATCAGCGCGCCTCCAATCATCGCCAGCGTCTGAATCCGCCGTTTCAAATTCCGCTGCAACAGCAGCAGAAACGGAATCGCAAAATGGAAAACGATCAGAAACACCGCCAGCGCCGCCCATTCGCCATTCGCACGCACCAGATACCACGAAATTTCCTTCGGCAAATTCCCCGACCAGATAATCAGGAACTGTGAGAACGACAAATATGCCCACAGCATCACGAACGCGAGCAGCAGATTGCCGAGATCGTTGAACTGGTCGGGCGTCACGATGTGCGCCATCGGCTCGTACTTCGAAAGAGCCCGGGCCACGACGATCGCCAGCGACATCGCCCCCAGCGCCCCAACCATCATGAATATCATTCCCAAAATCGTTGAGAACCAGTGCGGCTGCAGCGACATCACCCAATCCACCATCGCGTAGGTCAGCGTCAGCCCATAGAGAATCAAGCCCGGCCCGCTCATCCCTTCCAGCCACTTCGCGGTGGCCGGATTTCCGGTCCGGTCCTGCTCCTCGGACCATTTATTTAGGAAATGGCTGAGGACGAACCAGATCACGAAATAAATCAGCGCGCGCAACATGAAAAAATTCAAGCTCAAGTACATCCGCTTGAACTTCAAGATCGGATCGTCGCCCAGCCCGCCAGGTTGCGCCCACGGAAACAATCGCTTGAGTCCGAAGATCAGCGGCAGAAACAGAATGAACATCAGCGGAAACGTGCGCGTCGCTGCTTCCAGCGGCCGCCGGATCGGCAGTCCCCAGTCTCCGCCCGTCAGGTGATGCATCATCAGAATCGCCATCGATCCCAGCGGAAATCCGATCCAGAATACGAATGCCAGCAGATACGACCGGAAAAACTGCTCCGGATGAATTGCGTAGCCGCCAATCGACGTGAACAATGCCAGCAGCCCAACCAGTGCTCCGGCGCGAATGGCCCGCCCGAAATTCGGTGCCTGCGATCCGTTCATTTTTGCGGCTCCGCTAGGTTCTGCCGCTCGTTTTCCGGCACGTCCGCCATCGTTGCGTGCTCGCTCAATTGCAGCGCCCGGATATACGCCGCAATCCGCCAGCGATCTTCCGGCGTTACGCGCGCCGCGTAGCTGTACATCGCGCCGAATCCGTTCGTCATCACATCGTAGAAATGCCCCACCGGCGCTTGCCGCAGCCGGTCGATGTGGAACGACGGCGGCTGCGGAAATCCCCGCTGCACGATCATCCCGCGCCCGCTCCCCGTGTAGTCGTGGCACGGGCTGCAATAGATGTTGAAGCGCTGCTGGCCGCGCAAAATATCGTTCGCCGTGATGGGAAATGGAAACGTATCCGAAAGTTTGCCGTCCACTTTCCCTTTGTAAAGTTGATCGTCAATGCGAAGCTGCCCGCGCGCGACCGTGCCCGTAACCGGCTGTCGCGCCGACCGGCCGTCGTCGAAGAAACTGCTCGGCCCGTACGGGTTGTATCTCGGCTGCACGTGCATATCGAGACGGCAGCCGGCGAGTACCGTCGCCGCCAGCAGCGCGCCGCCCAGCAGACCGCGCCGCCGCGCGAATGCCGCTCCCGCGTGCGCCGGTCTTGCGGCCGCTCTCTCTCTCGAATTTTCTCTACGCTTCAATTTCGTACACACCGTGCGGCTTCAGCGTCTCGAGAAACGTCTTCGTCCCCGCCAAATCGAATTTCTTGTCTCTGGCCTTGATGCACAGAAAAAATCGGTCGCGCGTCGCCAGTGCGAATCGCTTTACGTTGAAAACAGGATGGTAGGGTGTCGGCAGGCCGTTCAGCGCCAGCATCCCAAAAACCGCCGCGAATGCCGCAAAAAGCACCGTCATCTCGAATGTGATGGGAATAAACGAAGGCCAGCTGTTATGCGGCTTGCCTGCCACGTTCAGCGGGAAGCTGATTACATTCGGATAGTACTGCAGAAAAAATCCGCCCAGGCAGCCGAACAATCCTCCGGCAAGAACGATGATCGGCAAGCTGCTGCGATGAAATCCGCACGCTTCCGCCAGCCCCTCGATCGGCATCGGCGTGAACGCGTCGATTCGCCGGTAGCCTTCCTTTTGCGCTCGCTCGGCTGCGTGCAAAAGTTCTTCCGGAGTGTCGAACTCGGCCAGCAATCCGTAAATCGGTTTCTTTCTCATCGCTCCACGAGCTCCGCTATCCCTCCGCTATCTCCGGATTCGGATTTCGCACCTTCGCCAGATACGTCGTCCGCGGCCGCGTATTCAGGTCCCCGAGCAGCAGATAATTTCTCGATTGCGCCTTGAGTTTCGATACGCGGCTCTCCGGGTCGTTGATGTTTCCAAAAACAATCGCCCGCGAGGGGCACGCCGCTTCGCATGCCGTCACGATTTCGCCGTCGCGCACGCTGCGATCTTCCTTTTCCGCCTCAATCTTCGCTGCGTTGATCCGCTGAACGCAGTACGTGCACTTCTCCATCACTCCGCGGCTTCGCACCGTCACGTTCGGGTTCCGCAGCGCGAAGAGGCTCGGCGTCGTCCAGTCCGAATACAACTTGAAATTGAATCGCCTCACCTTGTATGGGCAGTTGTTCGAGCAATAGCGCGTCCCCACGCACCGGTTGTACACCATCTCGTTCAATCCCTCGGGGCTGTGCACCGTCGCTCCCACCGGGCACACCAGTTCGCACGGCGCGTTCTCGCATTGCTGGCACATCACCGGCTGGTAATACGTTTCCGGATCATCCAGATTGCCGCGAAAATAGTTGTCCACGCGAATCCACTGCATGTCGCGGCCTTTGCCCACCTCTTCCTTCCCCACCACGGCGATGTTGTTTTCCGCCTGGCAGGCCACCACGCACGCGGCGCAGCCGTTGCAGCTGTTCAAGTCCACCGACATGCCCCACGCGTACCCTTCGTACTTGTAATCGGGGTAGAGCGACTTCCGGTCGGTGGTAATTTCCGGCGAGTCCTTCGCGAAATCCGGGTTCTTGCGGAATTCTTCGAGCGTAGCCACGCGCAGCACGTCGCGTTCCTCCGCCGCCGCGCTCTCCTCCTCGATTTTTTTTCCGTCCTTGTCGATCACGTGATGGTTCTGTGTGGTCACCAGCGGATACGTCTCGCCCGTTTTCTCGATTCGCAGCCCGGCCGCAATCCAGGCAGCGTCGGACGTTCTCAGCGCGTAAGCGTTAAATCCGATTCCCGTTCCCACGCGGCCTGACCGCTGCCGCCCGTATCCAAGATGCAGCGTCGCAACATCGTTCGGATGGCCCGGCATGATCCACACCGGTCCGCTGGCTTCGCGCTCATTCAGAGCCAGCTTCACCACGTCGCCATTCGTAACGCCAAGCCGCTCGGCGGTCGCAAAACTGAGCATCACCGCGTTGTCCCATGTCAATTTCGTCAGCGGTTTCGGAAGCTCCTGCAACCAGCCATTATTCGCGTCGCGTCCGTCGCCAATCGTCGGGTCCGGCCGGAACGCCACTTCGAGCGCCCCGGAACGCGATTCGGCTTGGCTGTGCCGCGCATTGCTGCCCGCGCTGAGATTGGGCGTGACGCCCGCCGGCGCTGCCTTTCCACTCACCACGCCGTCGTGCAGCGACGTCTCCCAAAAATCCTCAAATTGTTTGTCGCTCTGTTTCCCCGCTGCTTGCCCGCTCCAATAGTCGCGAACGATATCGTGGCCGGTCTTGCCTGAATCTCCCGCGAGCGTCGCCGCCAGTTCGTGGCACGATTTACCGTCGTAAAGCGGCGCGATCAGCGGCTGCACGATGCTCGCGGTTCCGTCGTAGGCGCGCGCGTCGCTCCACGATTCCAGGTAATGCGCCTCAGGAATGTGCCAGTGGCAAAGTTCTGCCGTCTCGTCGTTGTAAAGTCCGGAATGAATGCGCAGCCCGACTTTCAAAAACTTTGCCTTGAAATTCAAATCGGCCGGCGCCGTGTACACCGGATTGCTTCCGAGTACGATCAGCGAGGTCACCCGGCCCGCGTCAATTTCTTTTATGAGCTCTCCCAGCCCGTCCGTTTCCGGGCTGACTTCGATCGGATCGATGTAGCTCACCGTCTTGCCCGCGTTGCCCAGCACCTGGTTCATCGCATTCACTCGCGCGTGCACCGACGCGGGCTGCGCGTCGCCCGCAATGATCAGGCTCGCGCCGCGATGCCGCTGCAGATCGCGCGCCAGCGCCTTCACCCATTTGGTCGAAACGCCCTCCGGCGTCGGTGTTTCGCCCGTCGGCACGCCCAGCGCTGCCGCGAGCGCTCGAGCGAACTCCTCGATCTCTGAGCCGCGCAGCGACAGCCGGTGATCGGCCATCACTCCGGTATTCGTCGGCGTGCTCTCAACCACGTACAGCCGGTTCATTTCTGACTGCGCGTTCACGATCCGCCGGCGTTCCGCAAAATCCCGGCCGTAGCGCACGCTCGTCGAGCCGCTGCACAGAAAATCCGCGTCCAGCGCCACAATCACGTCCGCCTGATCGAATCGGTACACCGCGTTCACGTTGCGCCCGAACGATAGTTGCGCGCCCGCTCGCGCGTTGTATGGCCCGCACGGTTCGTGCGCATACCACTTGGCCTGCGGAAATTGCCCGAGCAGCGCCTTCATCTGCGCCCCGAACGTCGGCGACGTTTTCGCGTCGGTCAAAATCCGCAATCCCGCGCCTTTGTTGCTCTGCCAGTCGCTCCGCGCGTTCGCAATTGCCGTCAGGAACGCCGTCCAATCGCTGATTCGTCCTTCGTGCACGATCACTTGCGATCGATCCGGATCGTAAAGCGTCAGAATCGAGGCCTGCGCAAACGTGTCCGTCGAGCCCAAACTCGCCGGATGCTCGGCATTGCCTTCGATCTTCGTCGGCCGCCCCATGTGGCTCTCGACCAGCAACCCAATCGCGCCTTCGGGCCTGGGCATCGACGTCGCGTAAAAGAGCGGCTTGCCCGGAATTATTTCTTCCGGCGGCCGCACGTACGGCACGATTTTCTCCACTGGAAGTTTTGTGCACGCGCTCAATCCCGAAAGCGCCGCCGACGCCGCCATCAATTTCAAAATGTCGCGGCGCGAAACATCGCTCGGCTCCGGCTCTTTTTCAGGATCGTTGGGAAATTCGTGATGCAGGTACGATTCGTATTCGGGCGTGCCCGCCAGGTCTTCCAGGCTGCGCCAGAATCGCTTCCCGTTCGCGTCGGCAAGCCCTGCGCGCGCCGCGGCTAAATCGAGCGGCCGCTGCGGCGCGGCGGCTTGCCCCGACTGGTGCTGGTGCTCGTGCTCGTGTTCGCGCTTGCCGTCGCGATCGCGGCTCTCGAAAATGCGCAATTTCTCGCTCATCGGTGGCACGTCCAGCAACTCGTCAGATACGTCTTGTTCTGAATTTTGTACTCGCGCACCAGCTTCCGCCCGAGTTCCAGTTGATTCGACGGCGTTTGATACGTCGTGCTGAAAACGTATTCCTTCGGCCGCACGTATTTCTCCGGCTCCCGGTGGCAGCCGAGGCACCATGACATTTGCAGCGTGTTCGCCGCCCACGTCAGCGGCATGTCCCCGATCGGCCCGTGGCACGTCGTACATCCCACGCCTTTCGCCACGTGAATGCTGTGATTGAAATAAACGAAATCGGGCAGCGCGTTCACTCGCGTCCACTCCAGCGACTTGTCTGTTTGGTAGCTCGCGCGCACCGGCTCGAGCATCGGCGCGTTCGTCCAGATCTGCGAATGGCATGTCATGCACGTCTGCGTCGGCGGTATTCCTGCGAACGATGACGTTTCCACCGACGTGTGGCAGTAACGGCAGTCGATTCCCAGTTCCCCCGCGTGATGCCTGTGGCTGAACGGCACCGGTTGTTCCCTCGGCTCGTTCACGTCGGTCACGTAGGGCGATCCCGTCACCGCGTACACCACGTAGCCGAGCAGCGCTACAAAAAATGCCGCGCCATAAATGCTCAGCCGCGAGATCAGGTTCGTGCTGCGATGAAAAATCTGCGCCATCGGTCGATTTCGCCTGCCGGCTTTCCCGCACTCGCGCCGGCCAATCGCGATTCCTCGTCTACCTCTTTTCTTCTTCCTCCACCAGCGACCTCATTTCAAAAATAGATATCACCGGTAAATACCGGATGAACAAATACAGCAGCGTCAGGAACAGCCCCACCGATCCTGCCAGCGTCATCCAATCCCATTTCGTCGGGTAATACATTCCCCACGACGACGGCAAAAAATCCCGATGCAGGCTGATCACCACGATCACAAACCGCTCGAGCCACATCCCCGTGTTCACCACCAGCGAAACCAAAAAAAGTATGCCGGGGCTCGTCCGCACCTTTCGGCTCCACAGCGACTGCGGAATGGCGATGTTGCAAAGAATCAGCATCCAGTACGCCACGCGATAGGGCCCGGAAAATCGGTTCAGGAAGGCGTAGCGCTCGAAAACGTCCGCGCTGTAAAACGCCATGAACGTTTCCATCATGTAGCCGTAGGCGACGATCAGCCCCGTCGCCAGCATCACCTTGGCCATGTTGTCCAGGTGCCGCAGCGTAATCAAATCTTCCAGGTGGTAATACTTTCGTATCGGAATCGACAGCGTGATAACCATCGCGAATCCGGAATAAATCGCGCCCGCAACAAAATACGGCGGGAAAATCGTCGTGTGCCATCCCGGCACGATCGCCACGGAAAAGTCGAAGCTCACCACCGTGTGCACCGATACCACCAGCGGCGTCGCCAGCCCCGCCAGCAGCAGCGATGCCAATTCGTACCGGCTCCAGTGCACCGCTGATCCGCGCCAGCCCATCGCCAAAATTCCGTAAACAACTTGCTTCACCCGGCTCTTCGCGCGATCCCGCAGCGTCGCCAGGTCCGGAATCAAGCCCACGAACCAGAACAGCAGCGATACCGTTGCATACGTCGAAACCGCGAACACGTCCCACACCAGCGGGCTGCGGAACTGCGGCCACGTCCCCATCACATTCGGATACGGAAACAGCCAATACGCCAGCCACGGCCGCCCCATGTGCAGCAGCGGAAACAATCCCGCGCACGACACGGCAAACAGCGTCATCGCTTCCGCGAATCGATTGATGGATGTGCGCCACTTCTGGCGAAGGAGAAGAAGAATGGCCGAGATCAGCGTGCCCGCGTGCCCGATTCCGATCCACCAGACGAAATTGACGATCGCGAATCCCCAGCCGATCGGAATGTTGATGCCCCAGATGCCCACGCCGATCATGAAGAGATACGTCACGGCGTACATCAGCATCATCAGCAACGCGAACGATATGGCGAATCCGAAGAACCACCCGGGACGCCGCCTCTGTCCCAATACGATCGAGCTGATTTTGTCGGAGACCGATGCGACGGTATATCCCGGACCGAGTAGGGGCGCTCCCTCACCCGTTTCCGCTGCGCGCTGGAGACTCTCAGGTTCCAATGTGCAATTCGCCCCGGTGAAAGTATGTGATGTTGACCGGCCTAGGAGCAGTTACGTGCAGGTCTGTTCTGGATGAGCGGCCGGAAAGATCGGCGA
>DASPVY010000133.1:0-2378 GCA_035622115.1 Candidatus Acidiferrales bacterium | reverse complement strand
GCCGGCTCTGAGCGCCGTCCACACTGACCGAAACTCCGTGCACGGGAAGACGGTGAAAAGCCGTCGCCGCCGCGCGACTGTAAGGCGGAAATTGCCGGGCGCGCACCACTGTTTCGCACGCTGATTCGACTCCAACGAATCGGCAACGAAATGGGAAGGCCGCGCCCAACGATGTAGCCGCCGAGCCAGGAGACCGACGGAGTCTCAATCCTGAAGCCGCACGCACCGATTCAAACGGGCGCTGCGGCTCGGGGCAACCTTCAACTCCCGCGCGAGAGGGAGAGGAGGAATCCATGAAAACGAACTGGCTTGCGCGAGCCTTATTGGCTCTTGTGGTGATTTTTGCTGCACGGATTTTTTCTGTTCCCGCCGAATGTCTGGCGCAAACACAATCCAACGCGAATTCAAAAGGTACTTTAGCTGGAAATCTTGTGGATCCCAGTGGCGCTGCGATTCGCGGCGCTGTTATTTCCGCTACGCTGTCAGCAAACGCGGGCGCGACGCCGGCCAAACCGGCAAGTGCCGGCTCGCTGCAAACCAAGAGCGATGATGCCGGACATTTTTCAATCGAGCTGGAGCCCGGTAGATATCGCGTCGCGATTTCGGCTCCCTCGTTTGAGGGCGCGGCAGAAACAGTAACGATCGCGGCCGGAGAAACGCGCGAGATGAATGCGCGTCTTGCGCTGGCCGAGCTTTCCGCCAGCGTGCTCGTCACCGCATCAGCCGAGCCGATTCCCGCGACAGAAAGCATTGCGCCGGTGGATGTGGTCACGAAGGACGACATTTCTGAGCGCGACCAGATCTGGCTCGCGAATGTGCTTGCCACCGAACCGGGCGCGGCGATTTCGCGCCTCGGTCCGGAAGGCGGCCTTACTACATATTTTCTCGATGGCGGCGATTCGGATTTCACCAAGTTTCTCATCGACGGCGTGCCAATGAACGAGCCCGGCGGCGCAATCGAACTCGAGAATTACGATCTCGAAGGAGTGGACAAGATCGAAATCGTTCACGGCGCATCGAGCGCACTGTTCGGCTCCGATGCGGTGGATGGCGTGGTGCAGGTTATCTCGCATCGCGGCTCGACAACGACGCCGGAAGTCATGCTGCGGGGCGAGGGCGGGACGTTTGGAACCGGCCTGGGCGACGTGCAGTTGAGCGGCATTGCCGGCCGCTTCGATTATTCCGCGAATGCCGGATATTTTTCCACCGGCGGGCAGGGACCGAACGATTATTTCCGCGACGTCCCCGCTTCAGGAAATTTTGGCTACAAATTTTCGGACACCGACACTCTGCGATTGACGCTGCGCGAAGCGGGAAGTGACGGCGGCGTGCCGGGACAGACACTGTTGATTCCGCCGAGCCTGGTGGATCACGACGACCTGCACGATTTCGCCGCCGGGATGACCTGGGACGACGCCTCCGGCGAGCACTGGCACAACGAATTGCGCGCCACCGATGCTCGAATTCAAGAGGCGTACATCAATTCATACGGGAATTCGTACAACTTGTACAACCGCTCCGACTTCGAGGAACGGGCGAGCTACCTGATTCCAGAAGGCGGCGTTTCCCTCGGCTACATGTATGAAGTGGAGAATGGATCCGAGGGCGGGCCGCACGCACGCAGAAACAATCAGGCGGGGTACATCGAAGCGCGATATCAATTTGGCCGGCGCGTGACGGCGACGGCGGGCGTGCGAGCGGAAGCGAATGCGAGCTTCGGAACGCGCGTCGTGCCGCGCGCAGGGATTGCGTACGCGCTTCGCTACGGCCACGATTTCTGGGGCGCGACGCGGCTGCGTGCTTCCTACGGCCAGGGAATCAAGGAGCCGGATTTTTACGATTCCTTCTCCACCGATCCCTGCGACCTGGGGAATCCGGGCTTGAAGCCGGAACAGAGCAAGACGATTCATGCCGGCGGAGATCAAGTGCTGGCCGGTGATCGCTTCGAAATTTCGGTGGATTATTTTCACAACGAGTTCTACGACATTGTGAGCTTCGCTTCGACGCTGCCCACCACCGCATGTCCCTACGGCGCGGGCGAATTCTTCAACACCGACAAGGCCCGGGCATTCGGGGCGAACAGCTCGTTCGTGGCCAAAGCCACGCGCTGGCTGACCATCAAAGGCAATTACACCTACGACGATACGCTGGTGATCGCCGCGCCGAACTACTACGATCCAACGCTGGCTCCGGGAAACCGCCTGGCGAAAAGGCCGCTGCATTCGGCGATGCTTGTGGCCAACGCGAATTTTCGGCGGATGAACTGGAACATGATGGGCACGTACGTGGGCCGGCGCACGGACAGCGATTTTCTCGGCCTCGGAATCACCAGCGATCCGAGCTACGTGAAGTGGGATCTCGGAACCAGCTACAACTTC